>NZ_JBEOTD010000007.1:124039-233435 GCF_040426375.1 Streptomyces sp. NPDC096012 | reverse complement strand
CCACCCCCCAGGTCATCCCATCGACAGGGGGCAACAGTCATGCCGGGCCCGGAGGCCAGCGGCCCTCTTGCAGGACCACGAAGAAGATAACGGGGGTGGGGCGGGCCGGGGCGGGCCGCCCGGGGCGGTTCGCCCTGCCGGAGCGGTTCGCCCGGAGCGGCCTGCCCTGCCGGAGTGGTTCGCCCGCCGGGCGGGATCGGCCGCCGGGCCGGTTCCGCCGTGAGCGGGCTCGACGGGGGGGCCGCGCTCCGCCCTGCCGTGGCCGGGGCGTACCGAATCCGCCGTTGCGCTACTCGCCCGGCCACTGGGGCTGGCGCTTCTCGTTGAACGCCGCCACGCCCTCCGCCCGGTCCCCCGAGAACGCCACCGAGCGCCATGCCGCGTCCTCCACCTCGAGGCCGGCCCGCAGGTCCAGCCCGTGCCCCAGCCGCAGCGCCCGCTTGGCGGCCCGCAGGCCCACCGGCGAGTTCGCGGCGATCCGGGCGCCCAGGGCCAGCGCCTCCTCGCGATCGCGGCCCTCCTCCACCAGCTGGTCCACGAGCCCCAGCCCGGCCGCCTCCGCCGCCTCCACGCGCCGCGCGGAGAAGATCAGCTCGGCCGCCCGCGCCGCCCCGACCCGCCGCGGCAGCAGCTGGGTGCCGCCACCGCCGGGAATCACGCCCACCGACACCTCCGGCAGCCCCACCACGGCCGTGCGGTCGGCCACGATCAGGTCGCAGGACAGCGCCAGCTCGAAGCCGCCGCCCAGCGCGAAGCCGTGCACCGCCGCGATCGTCGGCATCGGCAGCTCCAGCACCCCGGTGTACGCCCCGCGCGCGACCGGCCGCTGCCGCACGAGGTCCGCGTCGCTGAAGGAATTACGCTCCTTCAGATCGGCCCCGACACAGAACGCCCGTTCGTGCGAAGAGGTCAGCACGACCACGCGCGCGTCCCGGTCCGCGGCCAGCGCCGCACACGCGCCCGCGAGCGAACGGGCCATCTCGGTCGAGACGGCGTTCATGGCCTTGGGCCGGTCCAGCACCAGCTCCGCGACCGGCCCGTGCCGCCGCACCAGCACGAACTCCCCGAACCGCTCCTCGCTCATGACACCCTCCCGGTTAACGCGGGTTAACTCACTGTCGGCCTGATCATCGCAGTCGTACCCGATCCCGTGAAGTCCAGGGGGCTACGCCCGTTCGAGTGACATCCCGACCGTCTCACCGCACACCGCCCACGGCAGCGCATAGCGTGCGCTCCGCCACGCGCCCGGGGGCGCGGGGCGGGGAGGGAATCCATGACACCGATACGTCCACAGTCCGGTACGGAGCGGGAGGGCGGGTCGGCCGACACGGCCGTCGGCGACACGGCCGGCGGCGACGCGGCCGGCGTACGGCGCGGGCGGCACCGCAAACCGCGCCCCCGCAAGGCGCTGCTCGCCGCGGGCGGCATCGCCCTGGCCGCGGGGGTCCTCAGCCTGGTCCGGGTCGCCCCGGATTCCGGTGCCGGCGCCCCCGGTACGGCACAGGCCGAGTCCCGGCAGGCCCCGGGCGGCGGCGCCACGGACCCGGGCCGCTCGGCGCACACCTCCGCCACCGTCGTCACCGTCCCCACCGCGCCGCCCTCGGAGACCTCCGCCATGGGCGGCAGGCATCCCGCGCCGACGGGTGCCGGCACCGGCGGCGGCGCACCGGCCCCCTCGGGGACCGCCGCCGCGCCGCCCCACGGCACCGCTGTCCCGGCCACCGGCCCGGCCGGGGTCCCGTCCGCTCCCGGCGACACCACGCCCCGGCCCTCGGCGACGGCGACCGCCCCGCGCCCGGTTCCGCCGACCCGCTCCCCGCGCCCGACGCCTACGCACACGCACGGCACGCCGAGCCCGGATCCCGGCGGGATGTGCCTTCCGGTGATCGGCCTGTGCGTCGACGGGTCCGACGTCCTCGACCGGTAGGGGCAAAGAGGCGAGGTGCAGGGCCGGGAGGACTAGGGCCGGCTGTCCCTGCGCGCGAGCAGCCAGGGCTCGACCACGCCGAGGCCGCGCACCGGGCGCTGCCACATGGGCTGGAGCGCGAAGCGGTACGACGGGGGCTCCTTGCCCTCCTTCTCGGCGGCCGCCGCGGCCTCGGCCGCCTCCGCCTCGGAGGCGGGCGCCTCGCCGGCACGGATCAGCTCCTGCGCGAAGGCGCTGTCGACCAGCACGGCGTCACGGGGCGCTATCGAGGTCAGCCGGGACGCCAGGTTCACCGTCGTACCGAACACGTCACCCATACGAGTGGTCACCGTGCCGAAGGCCATGCCGACCCGCAGCTCGGGCATGGTCTCGTCGTTCGCCAGCGTCTCGACGAGCCGCAGCGCGATGTCCGCGGCGACACCGGCGTCGTCCGCCGCGTACAGCACCTCGTCGCCCAGGGTCTTGATGAGCCGGCCGCCGCGTGCGGCCACCAGGTCGGCGGCCGTCGTCTCGAAGGCCTCGACCAGCTCGCCGAGTTCCTCCTCCTCCATGCGGCGGGTGAGCCGGGTGAACCCGACGAGGTCGGCGAAGCCGACGGCGAGCCGCCGGTCGACCATCTCCTCGTCGTCCGCCGACTGCACGACCCGGCCGGCCGAGGCGGCGAGCTGCCGCCGCCAGACGTAGACCAGGAACTCCTCCAGTTCGGGCAGGAGCAGTTCGACGATCGGGTAGGTCACCTCGGTGCGGGTCATGCCGGGCTCGGGCGGCTCGGTCAGGCCCTCCAGGAAGGAATCCATCTGCCACTCCGCCAACCGGGCGGTGGTCTGCCCCGTCGACCGGGCCACCTGCACCGCCATGGCCTCGCTGAGCAGCCCCGCCTCCACGAGGCCGGCGAGGCGGCGCAGGGCGAGTACGTCGGCCTCGGTGAGGGCCTTGGCCTGGCCTATGTCGGCGAACCCCATGGCCCGCCAGAACCGCGAGGCCAGTTCCATGGAGACACCGGCGCTGCGGGCCGCCTGAAAAGGGGTGTAGCGGCGCTCGGCACCCAGGATGAGCTGCTCGAGACGCAGGGCCAGCGGGTCGTCGCCGGAGTCGGCGGCGTGGTCGTCCCCCCGCTCCAGGGGAGGCTCCACCCGGCCGTCCGCGTCCGCGCCGGAGCCCGTGTCGTCGACGGTCACGCCTGCTGCCCTTCCGATCTGCCGCGGTCAGGATCGACCGGGCTCAACTCTACGGCAGGTGTGCGCCAGCTCACTCCGTTGGGTTGGGCCAGGTGAGCGGGGTCCGTGTCCGGGGCGGCCGGCGCGTTTCGGCCGCCGGTCCGCGCGGTCCTGGGGTGGCCGATGCGGTGCGGCCGCGGGCTCGTCGTGGTCGTTCGCGCAGTTCCCCGCGCCCCTGGAGGGGTGCGGCGCCGCCGGTTCGCACCGCCACCGGGGGCGCGACCGATGCGGTGCGGCCGCGGGCTCGTCGTGGTCGTTCGCGCAGTTCCCCGCGCCCCTGAGGGGGTGCGGCGCCGCCAGTTCGCACCGCCCCCGGGGTCGCGACCGATGCGGTGCGGCCGCGGGCTCGTCGTGGTCGTTCGCGCAGTTCCCCGCGCCCCTGAGGGGGTGCGGCGCAGCGGGTTGGCAGGGGTGCGGTGCTGCGGGGTTCGCAGGGGGCCCGGGACTTTTCTAGGCCGGGCGCAGGTGGACGATGTCTCCTGCGCCTACCGGCTGCTGGACGCCCTCCTCGGTGGCGATGACGAGGCGGCCGTCTCCGTCGAGGGCCACCGCCTCACCCACGAGGGAGCGGTCACCGGGCAGCTCGGCCCGTACGGTGCGGCCGAGCGTGGCGCAGCCCGCCGCGTACGTGTCCTGCAGGCCGCTGGCGCCCGGGTCGCCCGCCGCCTCCCGCCACCGCCCGTACCACTCCTCCAGCGACCGCAGCACGGCCCGCAGCAGCGGGTCCCGGTCCGTGGTCCGCGCCCCGGCCAGCGCCAGCGAGCCCGCCTGCGGAACCGGCAGTTCCTCCGCGCGCAGCGAGACGTTGATGCCGACGCCGACGACCACGCCGTCCTCGCCCGCCCGCTCGGCGAGGATGCCGCCCGCCTTGCGCTCCTCCCCGTCCACGGTCACCAGCAGGTCGTTCGGCCACTTCAGCGCCGTGTCCACGCCCGCCGCCCGGGACAGCCCCGTTGCCACGGCGACGCCGGTGAGCAGTGGCAGCCACCCCCAGCGGGCGACCGGCACCTCGGCCGGCCTCAGCAGCACCGAGAAGAAGAGGCCGGAGCGCGGCGGTGCCGTCCACCGCCGGTCCAGACGCCCCCGGCCCGCCGACTGCTCCTCGGCGACGAGGACGGCGCCCTCGTCGGCTTCGCGGGCGTCGGCCCGGGCGACCAGGTCGGAGTTGGTGGACCCGGTCCGGCGCACCACCTCGATGCCGCTGTAGAGCCCGCCCTCACGCACCAGGCCCCGCCGCAGCGCGGCCGCGTTCAGGGGCGGGCGGTCGAGGTCGGACCAGCGGCTGCCGTTGTCGTCTGCTGCATCTCGGGGCGTCATGCAAGCCACCCTAGGTGTGGCAAAGGACGCAGTGCTGATCTCCTGGCCCGCCACTACTCTACGGATGAGTAACCGTCCCCCCTTTTGAGCAGGCAGGGAGCCGCATCCCGATGTCCGAGCCGGAAGAGCGTCAAGAGATCCAAGGGATCGACATCCACACGACCGCGGGGAAGCTCGCGGATCTCCAGCGCCGCATTCATGAAGCGACGCACGCCGGCTCGGCACGTGCCGTCGAGAAGCAGCACGCGAAGGGCAAGCTGACAGCCCGTGAGCGGATCGAACTGCTTCTCGACGAAGAGTCGTTCGTCGAGCTGGACGAGTTCGCCCGGCACCGCTCCACCAACTTCGGGCTGGAGCGGAACCGCCCCTACGGCGACGGCGTCGTCACGGGCTACGGCACCGTCGACGGCCGTCCCGTCGCCGTGTTCTCGCAGGACTTCACCGTCTTCGGCGGTGCGCTCGGCGAGGTCTACGGCCAGAAGATCGTCAAGGTCATGGACTTCGCGCTGAAGACCGGCTGCCCGGTGATCGGCATCAACGACTCCGGTGGCGCGCGGATCCAGGAGGGGGTCGCCTCCCTCGGCGCCTACGGCGAGATCTTCCGCCGCAACACCCATGCCTCCGGCGTGATCCCGCAGATCAGCCTGGTCGTGGGTCCTTGCGCGGGCGGCGCGGTCTACTCGCCGGCCATCACCGACTTCACGGTCATGGTCGACCAGACCTCGCACATGTTCATCACCGGCCCGGACGTCATCAAGACCGTCACCGGCGAGGACGTCGGCTTCGAGGAGCTGGGCGGCGCGCGCACCCACAACTCCACCTCGGGCGTGGCGCACCACATGGCGGGCGACGAGAAGGACGCCATCGAGTACGTCAAGCAGCTGCTGTCGTACCTGCCGTCCAACAACCTCTCCGAGGCGCCCGTCTTCCCGGAGGAGGCGGACCTCACCACCACCGACGAGGACCGCGAGCTGGACACGCTCGTCCCGGACAGCGCCAACCAGCCGTACGACATTCGCACGGTGGTCGAACACGTGCTGGACGACGCCGAGTTCTTCGAGACGCAGGCCCTGTTCGCGCCGAACATCGTCACCGGCTTCGGCCGGGTCGAGGGCCACCCGGTCGGGGTGGTCGCCAACCAGCCGATGCAGTTCGCCGGCTGCCTCGACATCGACGCCTCGGAGAAGGCGGCCCGCTTCGTGCGGACCTGCGACGCCTTCAACGTCCCGGTGCTGACCTTCGTGGACGTGCCCGGCTTCCTGCCCGGCGTCGGCCAGGAGCACGAGGGCATCATCCGGCGCGGCGCCAAGCTGATCTTCGCCTACGCCGAGGCCACCGTCCCGCTGATCACCGTCATCACGCGCAAGGCCTTCGGCGGCGCCTACGACGTGATGGGCTCCAAGCACCTGGGCGCCGACCTCAACCTCGCCTGGCCGACCGCCCAGATCGCCGTCATGGGCGCCCAGGGCGCGGTCAACATCCTGCACCGCCGCACCATCGCGGAGGCGGAGGCGGGCGGGGAAGGCCCCGAGAACGCGGAGGCGGTGCGCGCCCGGCTCATCCGGGAGTACGAGGACGCCCTCCTCAACCCCTACGTCGCGGCCGAGCGCGGTTACATCGACGCGGTGATCATGCCGTCCGACACCCGCGCCCACATCGTCCGCGGTCTGCGTCAGCTGCGCACGAAGAGGGAATCCCTCCCTCCGAAGAAGCACGGCAACATCCCCCTCTAGCCCGGCCGACCGACCGAGAGGAAGCCGCCATGACGATCAAGGTCGTACGAGGCAATCCGACCCCGGAGGAGCTGGCCGCCGCACTGGCGGTGGTCCGCGTCCGCGCCGCGGCGGCCGCGGTCGGGCCGTCCGGCGCGCCAGGCCCGAGGGACGCGTGGTCCGACCCGTCGCGCATCGCGTCCCGGCGCCTGCCGCAGCCGGGCGCGGCGACCTGGACCCGGACCTACTGGCCGAGCTGAGGGACCTCCCACGCGGGGCGCGGGCGACCGCGCCCCGCTGCGCCGCTACCGCTCCCGACCTGAGTAGGAGTACTCAGGCGCCGCACCCGGCCGGGGCCTCACGCTGGGGGGATGCTGTGGTCGGACCCCGAGGACGAGCCGCCGGAGGAACTCCGCGAGGTGCAGGAGATGCTGCGGCGGCTCGGTCTCGTGATGGCGCTGGCCATGGTCGTGGCGATGATCGTGATCGGCTTGAGGTGAGAGCGGCAGGCCCGGGTGACTAACCTGATCGCATGACCGCAACGCGCCACAGGCGACTCGTGCTCGCCTCCCAGTCCCCCGCCCGGCTCGGCCTGCTCAGGCAGGCCGGCCTCGCGCCCGAGGTGATCGTGAGCGGGGTCGACGAGGACGCCGTCACCGCGCCCACCCCGGCCGAGCTGGCGCTCGCGCTGGCCGAGGCGAAGGCCTCGGTGGTGGCGGCGCGGCCGGAGGTGCAGGGCGCCCTGGTGATCGGCTGCGACTCGGTGCTGGAGCTGGACGGGCGGGCGCTCGGCAAGCCCGCGGACACCGAGGAGGCCACCGCGCGCTGGAAGGCGATGCGCGGACGGGCCGGAATCCTCCAGACGGGGCACTGCATCTGGGACACGGAGGCCAAGCGGTACGTCTCGGCGACCGCCTCCACCGTCGTCCGGTTCGGCGAGCCGAGCGACGAGGAGATCGCCGCGTACGTGGCCTCCGGCGAGCCCCTTCACGTCGCCGGGGCGTTCACCCTGGACGGCCGTTCGGCGCCGTTCATCGAGGGCATCGACGGCGACCACGGCAACGTGATCGGCATCAGCCTGCCCCTGGTGCGCCGGCTCCTGGCGGAACTGGGTGTGGGCATCACCGACCTGTGGGCGACGGCGGAGTGACCTGAGCGGGGGCCGGGTCCTGCGGCCCCTCCTCGGCGTCCCGCCGCGCCTCGCGCTGCCCCGGGATCCCCTGGGGCGCCGCGGCCTGCTCCGGCTCGTCGCGCGCCTGCGGATCGCCGCCCGCGTCGCCGGAGGCCTCCTGTCGCGGGCCGCCGGCGCGGTCGTACGTCATCAGCAGCAGGACGATCAGCGCGAGCACCACGACCATGAACACGAACGCGCTCGGGCCGATCAGGCCCCAGGCGAACGCGCCCAGCAGGCCGTGCACCACGGCCGCGCTGATCAGCAGGATGCGGCCGAAGCCGGCCGGGGCGCGGTTCCGGACGGCGACCAGCAGGGCCACCAGGGCGCACAGGGCGAAGTAGAGCCCGAAGACGACTCCGCCGATCTTCGAGGACGTCGACATGACATCGGGGTCGAGGCCGGCCAGGGACATCTGCTGCCGGTCGACGACGACGCCGAGGAACCAGTTCACGGCCGCGATGCCGAACGCCTCGGCGAGGAGGACGACCGCCACTACCCACGCCACCGGTCTACGCACCACCGGTCCCCACCCACTCTCCAGCCAGCGATCTGTTACCCCAGGTACGTTCGAGCCATCGTGAACGCTACTAACGGGTAAACCGCGGGACAAGGGTTCGGGCCGCAGCAAAGAATCATTGGGCCATTCGTAGGGACTCCACAAAGAATCAGAGTGGCCCGCAGCACCCCGCCACAGAGACCTTGGCCACATGACAGGGCTAGGGTTTCCCGGAGGAGCCCTGCGTAGCGCGGTACGACTTGGACTTTCGCGGGTCGAGCGAGCCTCGAATCACGCTCCGTGTGGGCAAGCTCACCATTGGGGACGGGTCGAAGTGCCGTGTCGGCAGTCCCTAAACTCGGCTTGTTTCAAGGAGGGAGCCTCAATCGTGCGCAAGGTGCTCATCGCCAACCGTGGCGAAATCGCTGTCCGCGTGGCCCGGGCCTGTCGGGATGCCGGGATCGCGAGCGTGGCCGTATACGCCGACCCGGACAGGGATGCTCTGCATGTCCGCGCCGCGGATGAGGCGTTCGCCCTGGGCGGTGACACTCCGGCCACCAGCTACCTGGACATCGACAAGGTGCTGAACGCGGCCCGCGAGTCCGGCGCCGACGCCGTCCATCCGGGCTACGGCTTCCTCTCGGAGAACGCCGAGTTCGCGCAGGCGGTCCTGGACGCGGACCTGATCTGGATCGGCCCGCCGCCGCAGGCCATCCGCGACCTGGGTGACAAGGTCGCCGCCCGGCACATCGCCCAGCGCGCCGGCGCGCCCCTGGTCGCCGGTACGCCGGACCCGGTGAGCGGTGCGGAGGAGGTCGTGGCCTTCGCGAAGCAGAACGGCCTGCCCATCGCCATCAAGGCCGCCTTCGGCGGCGGCGGCCGGGGCCTGAAGGTCGCCCGGACGCTGGAGGAGGTCCCGGAGCTGTACGACTCCGCGGTGCGCGAGGCGGTCGCCGCCTTCGGCCGCGGTGAGTGCTTCGTGGAGCGCTACCTGGACCGTCCGCGGCACGTGGAGACCCAGTGCCTGGCGGACAAGCACGGCAACGTGGTCGTCGTCTCCACCCGTGACTGCTCGCTGCAGCGCCGCCACCAGAAGCTGGTCGAGGAGGCCCCGGCGCCGTTCCTCTCCGAGGAGCAGGTCGCCGAGCTGTACCGCGCCTCCAAGGCGATCCTGAAGGAGGCCGCGTACGAGGGCGCCGGCACCTGCGAGTTCCTGGTCGGCCAGGACGGCACGATCTCCTTCCTGGAGGTCAACACGCGCCTGCAGGTGGAGCACCCGGTGACCGAGGAGGTCGCCGGCGTGGACCTGGTGCGCGAGATGTTCCGCATCGCCGACGGCGAGGAACTGGGCTACGGCGACCCGGTGCTGCGCGGACACTCGTTCGAGTTCCGCATCAACGGCGAGGACCCGGGCCGCAACTTCCTCCCGGCCCCCGGCACGGTCACGAGGTTCGACGCGCCGTCCG
The DNA here is from genome assembly GCF_040426375.1 of Streptomyces sp. NPDC096012. NCBI lineage: Bacteria > Bacillati > Actinomycetota > Actinomycetes > Kitasatosporales > Streptomycetaceae > Streptomyces > Streptomyces sp. NPDC096012. The sequence goes on along the minus strand of NZ_JBEOTD010000007.1, from coordinate 224,126 downwards.
GTCCCGGTGTCCGGCTGGACGCGGGCGTGGAGGCCGGCTCGGTCATCGGCCCGGCCTGGGACTCGCTGCTGGCCAAGCTGATCGTGACGGGCCGTACCCGCAAGGAGGCCCTGGAGCGGGCCGCCCGGGCGCTGGAGGAGTTCCAGGTCGAGGGCATGGCCACCGCGATCCCGTTCCACCGTGCGGTGGTGAAGGACCCGGCGTTCGCGCCGGAGCTGACCGGATCGGCCGACCCGTTCACGGTCCACACCCGCTGGATCGAGACCGAGTTCGTCAACGAGATCAAGCCGTTCGCCGCTCCCGCCGACGCCGAGGCGGAGGAGGAGGCCGGCGTTCGCGAGACCGTCGTCGTCGAGGTCGGCGGCAAGCGTCTGGAGGTCTCCCTCCCGGCCTCGCTGGGCATGTCCCTGGCCCGCACCGGCCTGGCGGCGGGCGCCAAGCCCAAGCGCCGCGCGGCCAAGAAGTCCGGCCCCGTCGCCTCCGGTGACACCCTCGCCTCGCCGATGCAGGGCACGATCGTGAAGATCGCGGTCGAGGAGGGCCAGGAGGTCCAGGAGGGCGACCTGATCGTCGTCCTGGAGGCCATGAAGATGGAACAGCCGCTGAACGCGCACAAGGCCGGCACGATCAAGGGCCTGACCGCGGACGTCGGCGCCTCCATCACCTCCGGCGCCGCGATCTGCGAGATCAAGGACTGACGACGCGAAACGCCCGGTGGACCGTCCCTCGGCCCACCGGGCACCCGCCTGCCCGACCCCCACCCCCCCGCCCACCGCAAAGGGCAGCCGACCCAAGGGGCGCGGGAAGCAGCCGACCCAAGGGGCGCGGGAAGCAGCCGACCCAAGGGGTGCGGGGAACGGCGCAACCGGCCACCACGAACCCGCAGCCGCAGGACGGCCCCACCCCCACCCACCCCAGGGGCGCGGGGAACTGCGCGAACAACCACAAGGAACCCGCAGCCACAGGACGGCCCCGGCACCTACGGCGAGGGCGAAGCCAACCCGCTAGCGCCGCCGCAAGTCGGCGACGCGCCCCCGCTCCGTGCCCGTCGGCTCACCCAGCCCCGCCGCCGACCGCAACGCGGACGCCCCGGGCGCATGCCCCCGCCGGGGCCCGGGCAGGGCCCGCTGCTGACGCGCCGCAGGCCCTTGCTCACCCCCCAGGCTCCCGCTCGCCCCGGCCACGGCGATCTGCACCCCCTGATCGGCGAGGGCCTGCAGCTCGGTCGCGGCCCGGTCGTCGTGGGCGGGCGGCTCATCGGTGACCAGCCGGGTGATCAGATCCGTCGGCACGGTCTGGAACATCGTGTCCGTACCGAGCTTGGTGTGATCGGCGAGGACCACGACCTCCCCGGCGGCCTGCACCAGCGCCCGGTCGACGGACGCCGAGAGCATGTTGGAGGTGGACAGCCCGCGCTCGGCGGTGAGCCCGCTCCCGGACAGGAAGGCCCGGGACACCCGCAGCCCCTGCAGGGACTGCTCGGCGCCGGAACCGACGAGGGCGTAGTTGGAGCCGCGCAGGGTGCCGCCGGTCATCACGACCTCCACCCGGTTGGCATGGGCCAACGCCTGTGCCACCAGCAGGGAGTTGGTGACGACGGTCAGTCCGGGCACGCGGGCGAGCCGGCGGGCCAGCTCCTGCGTGGTGGTACCCGCACCGACCACGATGGCCTCGCCCTCTTCGACGAGGCCCGCGGCGAGGTCGGCGATGGCCGTCTTCTCCGCGGTCGCGAGATGGGATTTCTGCGGAAAGCCGGACTCCCGCGTGAATCCGCCCGGCAGTACCGCACCGCCGTGCCGGCGGTCGAGGAGTCCTTCTGCCTCCAGTGCGCGCACGTCCCGCCGTACGGTCACTTCGGAGGTCTGGACGACGCGGGCGAGTTCACGGAGCGACACGGCACCGTTCGCTCGCACCATTTCGAGGATCAATTGGCGACGTTCAGCAGCGAACACGAAACTGACAGTAACCCCAGCGACCGTCTGCTTTCAGCAGTTTGCGCCGAATAACAGAAGTTGTTCGCATGGTGGGGCGGGAGGTGATATAGGGCCTACCCGCCCCGACTATGCCGTACGCACACGCGGCAACTCCCCGTGACCAGCGGGAAGTTGGCAAACCGTCAGGCCTCGGCGCTCGCCTTGCGCGTGTGCAGCTGCCGGGCGACCTCCGCGATCGACCCCGAAAGGGACGGGTAGACGGTGAACGCGTTCGCGATCTGTTCGACCGTGAGGTTGTTGTCGACGGCGATCGAGATCGGGTGGATGAGTTCCGAGGCGCGGGGCGCGACGACCACACCGCCGACGACGATGCCCGTGCCCGGGCGGCAGAAGATCTTCACGAAGCCGTCCCGGATGCCCTGCATCTTGGCGCGCGGGTTGCGCAGCAGGGGCAGCTTGACGACCCTCGCGTCGATCTTGCCGGCGTCCACGTCCGCCTGCGAGTAGCCGACGGTGGCGATCTCGGGGTCGGTGAAGACGTTCGAGGAGACCGTCTTCAGGTTCAGCGGGGCGACCGCGTCGCCGAGGAAGTGGTACATGGCGATCCGGCCCTGCATCGCGGCGACGGACGCGAGGGCGAAGACACCGGTCACGTCGCCGGCCGCGTAGACGCCGGGAGCGGTCGTCCGCGAGACCTTGTCGGTCCAGATGTGGCCCGACTCGCGCAGCTTGACGCCGGCCTCCTCCAGGCCGAGCCCGGCGCTGTTCGGGATGGCGCCGACGGCCATCAGGCAGTGGGAACCGGTGATGACCCGGCCGTCGGCCAGCGTCACCTCGACCCGGTCGCCGACGCGCTTGGCGGACTGCGCGCGCGAGCGGGCCATGACGTTCATGCCGCGGCGCCGGAAGACGTCCTCCAGCACGGCGGCCGCGTCCGGGTCCTCACCGGGCAGCACCCGGTCCCGGGACGAGACCAGGGTGACCTTGGAGCCCAGGGCCTGGTAGGCGCCGGCGAACTCGGCACCGGTGACGCCGGAGCCGACCACGATCAGCTCTTCCGGCAGCTCGGTGAGGTCGTAGACCTGGGTCCAGTTCAGGATGCGCTCGCCGTCGGGCTGGGCGTCGGGCAGCTCGCGCGGGTGACCGCCGGTGGCGATGAGGACGGCGTCGGCGGCGAGGGTCTCCTCGGTGCCGTCGGCGGCGGTGACGACGACCTTGCGGGAGCCGTCCAGGCCCTGCATGCCGTCCAGCCGGCCACGGCCGCGCATGACGCGGGCACCGGCCCGCGTCACGGACGCGGTGATGTCGTGGGACTGGGCGAGCGCGAGCCGCTTCACCCGGCGGTTGACCTTGCCCAGGTCCACCCCGACCACCCGGGCCGCCTGCTCCAGGGGCGGGGTGTCGTCGGCGACGATGATTCCCAGCTCCTCGTAGGAGGAGTCGAAGGTGGTCATCACCTCGGCCGTGGCGATGAGTGTCTTCGACGGCACGCAGTCGGTCAGCACCGACGCCCCGCCCAGACCGTCGCAGTCGACGACGGTCACCTCCGCGCCGAGCTGGGCGGCCACCAGGGCCGCCTCGTATCCGCCGGGTCCGCCACCGATGATCACGATCCGAGTCACGTACTCCATTGTCCCGCACGCTTCAAGGTGCTGTTGCCCGGGGGCGCACCCGAGGGGCGGCCGGGGCGGAAGTGACGCGCGTTGCCCCTGCCGTACCCTGCCTCCATGTCGTTCTATGCCGCGTACGCCGGCAACCTCGACGCGCGGCTGATGTCGCGCCGCGCACCGCACTCACCGCTGCGCGCCACCGGCTGGCTGAACGGCTGGCGGCTGACCTTCGGCGGGGAGCAGCTGGGCTGGGACGGCGCGCTGGCGACGCTCGTGGAGGACCCGCTGGCGCAGGTCTTCGTCGGCCTGTACGACCTCGCGCCCCTCGACGAGGAGTCGCTGGACCGGTGGGAAGGCGTGGGGCTCGGCCTCTACCGGCGGATGCGGGTGCGCGTGCACACGCTGGACGGCGAGGAGCCGGCCTGGGTGTACGTCCTGAACGGGTACGAGGGCGGGCTGCCCTCGGCGCGGTATCTGGGCGAGGTCGCCGACGCCGCCGAGTCCGCGGGGGCACCGCACGACTACGTGATGGAGCTTCGCAAGCGCCCCTGCTGAGCCGGCACCCGAGCCGGACCGAGCGACCTCCGGGCCGCACCGAGCCTGCATCCGGCCCTGTCGAGCGGCGTCCGACCCGCACCGAGCCGGCATCCACCCGGACCGAGCGACCTCCGGGCCGGACCGAGCCTGCATCCGGCCCTGTCGAGCGGCGTCCGACCCGCACCGAGTCGGCATCCGCCCGGCCCGCGCGGCGTCCGGGCCGGCCCGAGGAGGGCGTCCAAGCCGGTGTCCCGCAGGTCTTCCCGCACCTTTGGCCACCCTTTGTGGGAAACAACAGGACAACGATTGCGAACCCGTGGGCTCTGTCATCTACGCGCGTAGGCGCGGACCGGCTACCCTCGTCGGCGTGAACGCATCTCTTCTTCCGGACGACATCCAGGGCGCCGCCCCCGCAGACCCCAGGGCCGCCGCCGACGCCGCCGCCGCGCGCCTGCGCGAACTCACCGGCGCCGAGACCCACGACGTCGCCCTCGTGATGGGCTCCGGCTGGGCTCCGGCCGTCGACGCGCTGGGCACACCCGAGGCCGAGTTCCCGGTCACCGAGCTGCCCGGCTTCCCGCCGCCGGCGGTGGAGGGGCACGGCGGCAAGGTCCGCTCGTACTCCTTCGGCGGCAAGCGCGCCATCGTCTTCCTGGGCCGCACGCACTACTACGAGGGCCGCGGCGTCGCCGCCGTCGCGCACGGCGTGCGCACCGCCGTCGCCGCCGGCTGCAAGACCGTGGTCCTCACCAACGGCTGCGGCGGCCTGCGTGAGGGCATGCGTCCCGGCCAGCCGGTGCTGATCAGCGACCACATCAACCTGACGGCGACCTCCCCGATCGTCGGCGCGAACTTCGTCGACCTGACGGACCTGTACTCGCCGCGCCTGCGCGCCCTGTGCAAGGAGATCGACTCCACCCTCGAAGAGGGCGTCTACGCGCAGTTCCCCGGCCCGCACTACGAGACTCCGGCCGAGATCCGCATGGCCCGGGTCATCGGCGCGGACCTGGTCGGCATGTCCACGGTCCTCGAGGCGATCGCCGCGCGCGAGGCCGGCGCCGAGGTGCTGGGCATCTCCCTGGTCACCAACCTGGCCGCGGGCATGACCGGCGAACCCCTCAACCACGAGGAGGTCCTCCAGGCCGGCCGCGACTCGGCGGCCCGCATGGGCCAGCTGCTGGCGCGGGTGCTGGACAAGATCTGATCCGACCGCGCGCACGGCACACGCGCCGTGCCGCGCCACCGGGCCACGGGTCCGCCGCGGCCCGAGCGGCCCCAAAAGCCCCGCAAGCACGCCCAGCCGAACGCCCCGGGAAGTCCCGGACGCACGCCCAGCCGTACGCCCCCGGAGCCCGGCCGCACACCACCGGACGAATCGCGGCCCGGCTTCACGGGCACGGGACGGCGGGCCGGACTCGTGGAGTGCCCGGTGGGGCGCCGCAGGCGATGGGTGCCCGGTGGGGCGGCGCAGGCGGTGGGTGCCCGGTGGGGTGCCGCAGGCGATGGGGTGCCGCAGGCGGTGAAGTGCCGCAGGCGGTGAAGGCCCCGGTGGGGCGCCGCACGCGGTGGGTGCCCGGTGGGGCGCCATGGGTGTGGGTGGCCGTGCGGGCGGGGGTGGGGCTCCGGTCGTTTGCGGCCCGGCCGAGCGGGTCGGGCGGGCGGCCGGGCAGAAGAACCGGTGACCGGGGCGGAGCCCCCGGCCGGAGCAGGCAGACACAGGAGAGGTTGATCCCAAGGTGCACGACGATCTCATCGCCCGGGCCAAGACATGGCTCGCCGAGGACCCCGACACGGAGACCCGTGACGAACTCGCCGAGCTGATCGACGCCGGCGACACGAAGGAACTGTCGGCCCGCTTCTCCGGCACGCTCCAGTTCGGCACCGCCGGTCTGCGGGGCGAGCTCGGCGCCGGCCCCATGCGCATGAACCGCAGCGTCGTCATCCGCGCCGCCGCCGGCCTCGCCGCGTACCTGAAGAAGAACGGGACCCCCCACGGGGACGACGACGCCGGCCTCGTCGTCATCGGCTACGACGCCCGCCACAAGTCCGCCGACTTCGCGCGGGACACCGCCGCCGTGATGACCGGCGCGGGCCTGCGCGCGGCCGTACTCCCGCGCCCCCTGCCCACCCCCGTCCTCGCCTTCGCCATCAGGCACCTGGGCGCGGTCGCCGGTGTGGAGGTCACCGCCAGCCACAACCCGCCGCGGGACAACGGCTACAAGGTGTACCTCGGCGACGGTTCCCAGATCGTGCCGCCCGCCGACGCGGAGATCGCCGCCGAGATCGACGCGATCGCCTCCCTGCACGACGTACCCCGCCCGGACGCCGGCTGGCAGACCCTGGACGACGCGGTCCTGGACGCCTATCTGGCGCGTACGGACGCCGTCCTGGACGCCGGCTCCCCGCGCACCGCCCGCACGGTCTACACGGCGATGCACGGCGTCGGCCGGGACGTGCTGCTCGCCGCCTTCGCCCGGGCCGGTTTCCCCGAGCCGGAGCTGGTCGCCGAACAGGCCGACCCCGACCCGGACTTCCCGACCGTCGCCTTCCCCAACCCGGAGGAGCCGGGCGCGATGGACCTGGCGTTCGCGCGGGCCCGCGCCACCGACCCGGACCTGGTCATCGCCAACGACCCGGACGCCGACCGCTGCGCGGTCGCGGTGCGCGACGGCGGCGACTGGCGCATGCTGCGCGGCGACGAGGTCGGCGCCCTGCTCGCCGCCCACCTCGTGCGGCGCGGGGCGAGGGGCACGTTCGCCGAGTCGATCGTCTCGTCCTCGCTGCTCGGCCGGATCGCCGAGAAGGCGGGCCTGCCGTACGAGGAGACCCTGACCGGCTTCAAGTGGATCGCCCGGGTGGAGGGCCTGCGCTACGGCTACGAGGAGGCCCTCGGCTACTGCGTGGACCCGGAGGGCGTGCGCGACAAGGACGGCATCACGGCCGCGCTGCTGATCACCGAGCTGGCCTCCGTGCTCAAGGAGGAGGGCCGCACGCTGCCCGACCTCCTCGACGACCTCGCCGTGGAGCACGGCCTGCACGCCACCGACCAGTTGTCGGTCCGGGTCGAGGACCTCTCGCTGATCGCCGACGCGATGCGCCGCCTGCGCGAACAGCCGCCGACCGAGCTGGCCGGTCTCGCCGTCACCCGGGCCGAGGACCTGTCCCGGGGCACGGACAGACTGCCGCCCACCGACGGCCTGCGCTACACCCTCGACGGCGCCCGGGTCATCGTCCGCCCGAGCGGCACCGAGCCCAAGCTCAAGTGCTACCTGGAGGTGGTCGTACCGGTCGCGTCCCCCGCCGGCCTGCCGGCCGCCCGCGCCCGCGCGACCGAGCTGCTGGCGTCCGTCAAGCGGGACCTGTCGGCGGCCGCCGGCATCTGAGTCCCACGTCCGGGCACCGGGCGACCGCGGCTCCCGCGACCGCCCGGTGCCTTCGGCGGGTGAGGCCGTCCGCCCGGTGCCGGCGGGTGAGACGCCTGCCTGATGCCGGCGGGTAGATCGTTGACCCAGTGGTTTCGGCGGTGAGACGCCCGCCCGATGCCGACGCGGGTGAGGCAGTCCGCCCGGTCCCTTCGGCGGGTGAGGCGCCCGCCCGATGCCGACGCGAGTAAAGCCCTCCGCCCGGTACCTTCGCCCGGTGACGCGCCCACCCGATACCGACGTGAATGAAGCCGTCCACCCAGCGCCTTCAGCGGGCGAGACGCCCACCCGATACCGACGCGAGTGAAGCCGTCCGCCCCAGTGCCTTCAGCGGGTGAGACGCCCGCCCGGTGCCGGACGTGGCGCGCCCGGGGTCGTGCCCCGTCGCACCGCCCCCTCGGACCGGGGCCGCGGCGAGTCCTCCCTGCGGCTCAGCCCACCGCCAGCAGGACCGCCAGCAGGATCGCGCCGGCCACCGCCGGGGCGATGACCTCGTACGTCCAGCGGACGGTCGGCTCGCCCTGGGCGGTCTCCGCCTGCCCGCGCCGCTCCAGCAGCTCGCGCAGGTCGTCCATGACCCGGTCGGTGTCCGCCCGGGCCGGCCCCGTCTCCGGGCCGCGCAGGCCGAAGCCGCCGAGGCCGAGGCCGCTCGGCTCGAGTCCGCCGAGCCGTCCGCCCGGCGTCGTACCCCGCGCCGCGTCCGCCGCCGCCCGCTGCTGCCGGCGTGCCGCCTTCTTGCGGGCCCGCAGCGAGACCGGTACGGCCCACAGCTGGTACTTGGCGCCGGACTCGGCCACGACCTCGTTGGAGAAGCCCGAGCGCAGGCCGGAGACCGCGCCCCAGGGCAGGGTGATCATCCGGAAGGGGTTGCGGATGCGCAGCCGGTCCTCGTTCGCGAAGACCGCGGGCCGCAGCGTGAAGGCGACCACCAGCGGAATGGCCAGGATCATGCCGGCGAGCGCCAGCCAGGGGGCGCGGTCGTGGCCCTTGACCAGCGCGTCGATGCCGAGCCAGCAGACGACCACGAGCAGCAGCACACCACCCGCCAGGGCCATGGGCGAGCGGTAGATCCGGTCCTTGGCGCCGGGCACCGGAGGCCGGGACGCGGATGACTGGTGGTCGGGGGTCGTCATGGCCCCGATTCTGCCCTACGCCCCCGGCACCCGGCCGAGCCGCCCGGGCACCGCGAGCCGCCACCCGGCCCGGCCCCGGTCCCGGTTCCCGCGCTCCACCCGACCCCGTCCCCGGGGTATACATTCGCTACGCGCGTAGATATGCTCGTCTGGTGACCATGCCCACCACTGCACCCACAGCGCACTCTCCCACGGCTCAGCACGTGGGCGGGGCCCCCCTCGCAGATGTCACCGCGTCCGACAGCACCCTGCGCCGCTTTCTGCACGGGCTGCCCGGCGTCGACGCGGTCGGCCTGGAGGCGCGCGCCGCGTCTCTCGGCACCCGTTCCATCAAGACCACCGCGAAGGCGTACGCCATCGACCTCGCCATCTCGATGGTCGACCTGACGACGCTGGAGGGCGCGGACACCCCGGGCAAGGTCCGGGCGCTCGGCGCCAAGGCGACCCACCCCGACCCGACGGACCGGACGACCCCGACCACGGCGGCCGTCTGCGTCTACCCGGACATGGTGGCAGTCGCCAAGGAGGCCGTCGCCGGCTCCGGCGTCAAGGTCGCCTCGGTCGCCACCGCCTTCCCGGCCGGCCGCGCCGCCCTCGAGGTGAAGCTGGCCGACGTGCGGGAGGCCGTCGCCGCCGGCGCCGACGAGATCGACATGGTCATCGACCGGGGCGCGTTCCTCGCCGGCAAGTACCTGAAGGTGTACGAGGAGATCGTCGCCGTGAAGGAGGCGTGCGGGGACAGCGCCCGGCTGAAGGTCATCTTCGAGACCGGCGAGCTGTCGACGTACGACAACATCCGCCGCGCCTCCTGGCTCGGCATGCTGGCCGGCGCCGACTTCATCAAGACCTCCACCGGCAAGGTCGCCGTCAACGCGACCCCCGCCAACACCCTGCTGATGCTGGAGGCGGTGCGCGACTTCCGCGCCCAGACCGGCGTCCAGGTCGGCGTGAAGCCCGCCGGCGGCATCCGCACCACCAAGGACGCCGTCAAGTTCCTCGTCCTGGTCAACGAGACCGCCGGCGCGGACTGGCTGGACAACCACTGGTTCCGCTTCGGCGCCTCCTCGCTGCTGAACGACCTGCTGATGCAGCGCCAGAAGCTGGCCACCGGCCGCTACTCCGGCCCCGACTACGTGACGGTGGACTGATCACCATGGCTTCCGTGTTCGAGTACGCACCGGCGCCCGAGTCCCGCTCGGTCGTCGACATCGCCCCTTCCTACGGCCTGTTCGTCGACGGCGAGTTCGTCGAGGCGGCCGACGGCAAGGTCTTCAAGACGGTCAGCCCGTCCACCGAGGAGGTTCTCTCCGAGGTCGCGCGGGCCGGCGCCGAGGACGTGGACCGGGCCGTCAGGGCCGCCCGCAAGGCGTTCGAGAAGTGGTCGGCCCTGCCCGGCTCCGAGCGCGCCAAGTACCTGTTCCGCATCGCCCGGATCATCCAGGAGCGCAGCCGTGAGCTGGCCGTCCTGGAGACGCTGGACAACGGCAAGCCGATCAAGGAGACCCGCGACGCGGACCTCCCGCTGGTCGCGGCGCACTTCTTCTACTACGCGGGCTGGGCGGACAAGCTCGACCACGCCGGCTTCGGCGCGAACCCGCGTCCGCTGGGCGTGGCCGGCCAGGTCATCCCGTGGAACTTCCCGCTGCTGATGCTGGCGTGGAAGATCGCCCCGGCGCTGGCGACCGGCAACACGGTCGTGCTGAAGCCCGCCGAGACGACCCCGCTCTCCGCGCTCTTCTTCGCGGACATCTGCCGCCAGGCGGGCCTGCCCAAGGGTGTCGTCAACATCCTCCCGGGCTACGGCGACGCGGGCGCCGCGCTCGTCGGGCACCCGGACGTGAACAAGGTGGCCTTCACCGGCTCCACGGCGGTGGGCAAGGAGATCGCCCGTACCGTCGCCGGCACGCGCAAGAAGCTCACCCTGGAACTGGGCGGCAAGGGCGCCAACATCGTCTTCGACGACGCCCCGATCGACCAGGCCGTCGAGGGCATCGTCACCGGCATCTTCTTCAACCAGGGCCAGGTCTGCTGCGCGGGCTCCCGCCTCCTCGTCCAGGAGTCGATCCAGGACGAGCTGCTGGACTCCCTCAAGCGCCGGCTGTCCATGCTCCGCCTGGGCGACCCGTTGGACAAGAACACCGACATCGGCGCGATCAACTCCGCCGAGCAGCTGGCCCGGATCACCGCGCTCACCGAGCAGGGCGAGGCGGAGGGCGCCGAGCGCTGGTCCCCGGCCTGCGAACTGCCCTCCGCCGGTTACTGGTTCGCGCCGACGCTGTTCACGAACGTCACGCAGGCGCACACCATCGCCCGCGACGAGATCTTCGGCCCGGTGCTCTCGGTCCTCACCTTCCGCACGCCGGACGAGGCGGTCGCGAAGGCGAACAACACCCAGTACGGCCTGTCGGCCGGCATCTGGACCGAGAAGGGCTCGCGGATCCTGGCCGTCGCGAACAGGCTCCGGGCCGGTGTCGTCTGGTCCAACACCTTCAACAAGTTCGATCCGACCTCGCCGTTCGGCGGCTACAAGGAGTCGGGCTTCGGCCGCGAGGGCGGCCGCCACGGCCTGGAGGCTTACCTCGATGTCTGACCGTCTGAGCGTCTTCAAGACCTACAAGCTGTACGTCGGCGGGAAGTTCCCGCGTTCGGAGAGCGGCCGGGTGTACGAGGTGACCGACTCGAAGGGGAACTGGCTGGCCAACGCGCCCCTGTCCTCCCGCAAGGACGCCCGTGACGCGGTCGTGGCCGCGCGCAAGGCGTTCGGCGGCTGGTCCGGCGCGACGGCCTACAACCGCGGCCAGGTCCTCTACCGCGTCGCGGAGATGCTGGAGGGCCGCCGCGAGCAGTTCGTGCGCGAGGTGGCCGCGGCCGAGGGGCTGTCCAAGTCGAAGGCGGCGGCGGTCGTGGACGCCACGATCGACCGCTGGGTCTGGTACGCGGGCTGGACCGACAAGATCACCCAGGTGGTCGGCGGCGCCAACCCGGTCGCGGGACCGTACTTCAACCTCTCCTCCCCGGAGCCGACCGGCGTGGTCGCCGTCGTGGCCCCACAGGAGTCGTCCTTCCTGGGCCTGGTCTCGGTGCTGGCCCCGGTGATCGCCACCGGCAACACCGCGGTCGTCATCGCCTCCGAGAAGGCCCCGCTGCCCGCTCTCTCGCTGGGCGAGGTGCTGGCCACCTCGGACGTGCCGGGCGGTGTGGTCAACATCCTGACCGGCCGTACGGCGGAGATCGCCGCGCCGCTGGCCGCGCACCAGGACGTCAACGCGATCGACCTCGCGGGCGCCGACGAGGCGCTGGCGAAGGAGCTGGAGATCGCGGCTGCGGACAACCTGAAGCGCGTGCTGCGTCCACAGGCTGTGGATCACTTCGAGGCGCCGGGGACCGGCCGGATGACGGCGTTCCTGGAGACCAAGACGGTCTGGCACCCGACGGGGTCGCTGGGCGCGTCCGGTTCGTCGTACTGAAGCACCTCGGCGCGGTGGGCCGGGTCGCCGTACCGGATCCCGTCGTCCTACCCGGGTGAACGTCCTGCCCGGGTGACGTCGGATCAGGTGACGTCGGACCGGGTCGCGTCGGACCGGGTGGCGTCCTGGCGGCTCGCCGGGCAGCGGCGGGGAACTGCGTCGGGCTGCCGGCCGCGGCTCGTTCGTGGCCGGCAGCGCAGTTCCCCGCGCCCCTTCGGGGCGCGTTCAGCGGCCCGGCGCTCCCAGCGCCTGGCCCAGGACCGGCACACTCCCCACCGAGGGCGCCTGCGCCAGCGGGCGCGTCAGCATCTGGGAGGACAGCGGCTTGAAGTCGCCCAGCTGGGTGGCCACCCCGTTGTCGAGCGGGTCGACTCCCGTGCCGGCCAGCGGGTTGGGCTTGAGCCCGGCGACCGGGCCGGTCACGTAGCCCACCATGCCGGTCACGGCGCCGGCGCCCGCCTGCGGGTCCACGTGGCCGAAGTTCAGGGGCCGGTAGGAAAGGCCCAGGGCGGGGATCGATTCGGCGGACGCCGTCGCCGCCCCCGCACCGAGGGCTGCTCCGGCGGTCGCCAGGGCGATCAGTACGCGCCGTGCCGTGGGGTGCTGGGAAGAGGTGTGTCGGGCCATCGCTGGTGCCACCTTCTGGTGCGCAGGGTGATGAGTTCGACACGAAGGGTAGTTGAGGCCTGTCTCACGCTCAAAAGCCGACCCGCGGGGTCGGCAGACGGCCCCCCATACGTCAAACTGGTGTTCCGTGAGCATTCATCCCCCGCCCCCCGCCCGCGTCGTGCTGCTGTGCGGCCCCTCGGGCTCGGGCAAGTCCCTCGTCGCGGCCCGCTCCGGGCTCCCCGTCCTGCGCCTGGACGACTTCTACAAAGAGGCCGACGACCCGACCCTGCCCGTGGTGGAGGGGAGTTCGGACATCGACTGGGACCACCCCCGGTCCTGGGACGCGGACGCCGCCGTCGAGGCCATCGCCCGGTTGTGCGCCTCGGGGTGCACACCGGTGCCGGTGTACGACATCTCGCTGAGCGCCCGTACCGGCGAGGAGACGCTGCACATCGGCCGTACCCCGCTGTTCATCGCCGAGGGCATCTTCGCCGCGGAGATCGTCGGGCGCTGCCGGGAGCGGGGCCTGCTCGCGGACGCGCTGTGCCTGACGCGCGGTCCGGTCACCACCTTCCGGCGGCGCTTCCTGCGTGATCTGAAGGAGGGCCGCAAGTCGGTGCCGTTCCTGCTGCGCCGCGGCTGGCGGCTGATGCGCTCGGAACGGTCGATCGTGGCCCGCCAGACGACGCTGGGCGCCTACCCGTGCGACCGTGACGAGGCGCTGGGCCGGCTGGCGGCGGCCGCGGCCGGCCGCAGCACGCCCCGGCAGACGGTGGCCTGACCCGTCACCGCGGCCCGCCCGCGAAAGCGGCCGCACGCACGGGCAGACGGCGGCCCGACCGGCGTGGCCCCCCGCCCGCGAGAGCGGCCGCACGCGAAACGGGACTGGTCGGACCCCCCGGCCCACCAGTCCCGTTCCTCTGTGCTCCCCCGTGCTCCCCCGTGCTCCCCCGTGGGATCCCACCCCCCAGTGGTCCCCCGTCTCCCCGTCCCCCCGGAGTCACCCCCCGGTGACTCCTGCCTTCAGGCGACCAGTTCGCCGAAGGCGCTCTCCTCGTCACGGCCGAAGCTGAGGACCTCGTCCTCGCGCAGCCGGCGGAGCGACCGCCAGATGCTGGACTTCACCGTGCCGACACTGATGCCGAGGATCTCGGCGATCTCCGGGTCCGTGCGGCCCTCGTAGTAGCGCAGGACCAGCATGGTGCGCTGCGGTTCGGGCAACCGGGACAGCGCCTGCCACAGCACCGCGCGCAGCTCGGTGCCGCGCATCGCGTCCGTCTCGCCCGGCGTCTCCGGCAGTTCCTCGGTCGGGTACTCGTTGAGCTTGCGGCGCCGCCAGGCGCTGATGTGCAGGTTGGTCATCGTGCGCCGGAGGTAGCCGCCGACGGCCGCCTTGTCGCTGATCCGGTCCCAGGCCCGGTACGTCGAGAACAGCGCGCTCTGCAGCAGGTCCTCGGCCTCGAAGCGGTCACCGGTCAGGTGGTAGGCGGTGGCGTACAGGGAGGCGCGGCGCTCCTGGACGTAGGCGGTGAACTCCGCCTCCGACAGCGAACGACGCTCCCCCGGGTCCTCCCCGTACGCGGATCCCCCGTGCTCCTGCTCCGTGCGGGCGTCCACCACCGTCATGTAGGCGGTGTGCTGACGCCCGGTGCCGCGAGCGCACCCCCGCGGGCTCACGGCACCGGACTTCTCGGAACCCCGGTGCACGTCGTGCAGACGCGTGACAACTGCGCTGGTGCTGATGCTGTGCAGCGTGTTCATCTCGCGCTCCCCGTCGTGGACTTCCGGTGATTCGGTCTGGCTCCGGGCCGTTCCGGCTCGTCGCCGTGCCCGTGACCAGAAGACTGCCGGGGCCACTTCATGGCCGTGTCCGTCGACTGTCACAGACCTGTCACAGGGACCCGCCACACCCCCGTCACACAGGGCACACACGTGGTGGCCGTGCGCGGGGATCGGTCCCACAGGTCGTCCGCCACCCCCTCCATGGGCCAGAATGAGCCCCGTGCCTTCCCTGTTGCTGATCGAGGACGACGACGCCATCCGCACGGCCCTGGAGCTCTCACTGACGCGCCAGGGACACCGGGTGGCCACCGCTGCCAGCGGCGAGGACGGTCTGAAGCTGTTGCGCGAGCAGCGGCCGGACCTGATCGTGCTGGACGTGATGCTGCCCGGCATCGACGGCTTCGAGGTGTGCCGGCGCATCCGGCGCACCGACCAGCTGCCGATCATCCTGCTGACCGCGCGCAACGACGACATCGACGTGGTGGTCGGACTCGAGTCCGGCGCCGACGACTATGTGGTCAAGCCGGTGCAGGGACGGGTGCTGGACGCCCGGATCCGCGCCGTGCTGCGCCGCGGGGAGCGTGAGTCCAGCGACTCGGCGACGTTCGGCAGCCTCGTCATCGACCGGTCGGCGATGACCGTGACGAAGAACGGCGCCGATCTGCAGCTGACCCCGACCGAGCTGAGGCTGCTGCTGGAGCTGAGCCGGCGGCCCGGCCAGGCGCTGTCCCGGCAGCAGTTGCTGCGGCTGGTGTGGGAGCACGACTACCTGGGCGACTCGCGGCTGGTGGACGCGTGCGTGCAGCGGCTGCGCGCCAAGGTGGAGGACGTGCCGTCCTCCCCGACCCTGATCCGTACCGTCCGTGGTGTCGGCTACCGCCTGGACTCGCCTCAGTGACCGACACGCAAGGGGGGCTTCGCGGCTGGACCGCGGGGCGCAGGGGCAGTCTGTCGCGGCTGCGGTTCACCAGCCTCAGGCTGCGGCTGGTCGTGGTCTTCGGTCTGGTCGCGCTCACCGCCGCGGTGTCGGCGTCGGGCATCGCCTACTGGCTGAACCGGGAGGCGGTGCTCACCCGTGCCCAGGACGCGGTGCTGCGCGACTTCCGGCAGGAGATGCAGAACCGGGCCGGGGCGCTGCCGGAGCACCCCACACAGGACGCCCTGCAGCGCGTGGCGGGCCAGATGGCCGCCGACAGCCAGCACTTCAGCGTGCTGCTGGTGGGGCGGGGCAGGGACGGCAGGACGGTGTACGGCAACTCGGGCGGCATCAACGGCTTCTCGCTGGAGGACGTGCCCGCGTCGCTGCGCGCGGCCGTGAACAAGCGGCAGAAGGCGACCGGCTCCGGCAAGGGGTCGTACCACCTGTACTGGCAGCGGGTCACGGAGGGCGGTACGCCGTACCTGGTGGCCGGCACGCGGGTGATCGGCGGCGGTCCGACCGGCTACATGGCGAAGTCCCTGGAACCGGAGGCCAAGGATCTCAACTCGCTGGCCTGGTCGCTGGGCATCGCCACCGGACTCGCGCTGATCGGCGCCGCGCTGCTCGCGCAGGCCGCCGCCACGACCGTACTGAAGCCGGTGCACCGGCTCGGGGTGGCCGCCCGGCGGCTCGGCGAGGGCAGACTGGACACCCGGCTCAGGGTCTCCGGCACGGACGAACTCGCCGATCTGTCACGGACGTTCAACCTCGCGGCCGAGGCGCTGGAGGAGCGGGTCGCGGAGATGGCGGCCCGGGACAACGCCTCGCGCCGGTTCGTGGCCGACATGTCCCACGAACTGCGCACGCCGCTGACCGCCATCACCGCCGTGACGGAGGTGCTGGAGGAGGAGCTGGAGTCGGAGGCCGGCGGCATCGATCCCATGGTCGAGCCCGCCGTACGCCTCGTCGTCAGCGAGACCCGGCGGCTGAACAACCTGGTCGAGAACCTGATGGAGGTCACCCGCTTCGACGCGGGCACCGCCCGGCTGGTGCTGGACGACGTCGACGTCGCCGACCAGATCACGGCCTGCATCGACGCCCGGGCCTGGCTGGACGCGGTCGAGCTGGACGCCGAGCGCGGCATCCACGCCCAGCTGGACCCGCGCCGCCTGGACGTCATCCTCGCGAACCTGATCGGCAACGCGCTCAAGCACGGCGGTTCGCCGGTGCGGGTGTCCGTACGGCAGGCGGACGACGAGATGGTGATCGAGGTCCGCGACCACGGTCCGGGCATTCCCGAGGACGTCCTGCCGCACGTCTTCGACCGCTTCTACAAGGCGAGCGCCTCCCGGCCGCGTTCCGAGGGCAGCGGTCTCGGGCTGTCCATCGCCCTGGAGAACGCCCACATCCACGGCGGCGAGATCACCGCCGCCAACTCCCCCGAGGGCGGCGCGGTGTTCACGCTGCGACTGCCCCGGGACGCCTCGCGGCTGACCGAGGAGGCCGACGGCGCCGAGCAGGACGACAGGGCCGGCCGGAGCGGCGGTTCGGGGAAGGAGGGGTCATGACCGTACGACGCCTGCTGGCGCTGCCCCTTCTGGGCGCGCTGCTCGCCGGCTGCGGCATCCGGGCCACGGAGGTGCCGACCGACTTCGGGGCGGCGCCCTCCCGGGCGGCGTGCTCGCTGGCCGCGCCCGACGCGGCCACGCAGTCCGGGCGCGGTGTTCCCGTGCAGGTCTTCCTGCTGTGCGGGGCCTCCCTGGTGACCGTCGACCGGACCGTGCGGGTCCCGGTCGGCACCCCGGACGCCGCGCGCCGGGTGATCGTGGCGCAGGGGCTGCTGGACCAGCTCGCCGCGTCGCCGTCGGCCGCGGAGAAGGCGGCCGGTTACACGACGTACGTGCCGGGCGGTCTGAGCGTGTCCGGGCCAGGTCCGAAGGACCCCGAGGACACCCTGCGGCTGAGCACCGTACCGAGCCGCCTCACGTCGTACGCTCTCGCCCAGCTCGTCTGCACCCTGTCCGACTCCGCCGCAGCCGAGGGCGACGGCTCGGTCATCCTGGCCGGTCCCGGCACGGAGCCGCCGCGCCGCTACGAGTGCACCGACGACGTCCGCAGCCGCCCCGGCCGCACCCGCCCACCGTCCGGCGACGTCACGGGCTGACGGGCGTCGCCGCGGCCGCACACGTCGCGGACGGCCAGGCGGTCTCCGTGGCCGCGACGGGCATCTCCGTAGCGGCGTCCGTCGCAGGCCGGCAGGCGCCGCCGTGGCCGCGCAGGTCGCGGACGGCCGGGCGGTCGCCGTGGCCGCGTCCGTCGCGGTCCGGCAGGTCGTCGGGCCTCCGTCCCGCATGGTTCCGTCCGCCCGCCGTGGTTCCGTCCGCCCGCCGTGGTCCCGTTCCCGGCCACGGCGCAGGGAACGGGTCAGGAGACCGGGCGGTATGGAACCGATCGTGCCCGGCGCTGCGTCTAGGGGGGCGTGCAGCGTCAAGGCTCCATCGGCGGCAGCGCCGCGATCCGCATCCGTGTGACGGGGGGTGTTCTCCTCGTCGCCCACCTGGCTCTCGTCGCCTGGCTGATGCTGCGACCGCTGGACGTGCCCTGGGTGATGCCCCCCAACCTGCGTCCGCTGGCGGGCATCCGGGCCGACCTGGCGCTGGGCTGGCCGGCCGCCGTCAGACCCCTCGCCGAGGGGCTGGTGCTGCTCGCCCCGCTGGGGGTGCTGCTGCCGCTGGCACACGGCAGGCTGACCGTCTCCCCGCTCGCCTCCCTGGTGCGTACGGCGGCCGCGGGCGCCCTGCTGTCCCTCGGCATCGCCCTGCTGCAGACCGGGGTCCCGGGCCGGGTGGTGGACGTCGACTCGGTGCTGCTGAACACCCTCGGGGTCCTGCTCGCCCACCTGGCGGTCGTCCCGGCGTGCCGGGCCCGGCTGCGGCGCCGCGAGGGGTCCGAGCAGGCCGAGGCGGAGCCGGTCATGGTGCCGGAGGGCCTGGCTCAGGGTCGTACCCCGACGATTCCCAGGGTCGGGATCGCCCCGTAGAGCGACGCTTCGCCCGCTTCGTCTCCGTACCGTGGAAGACAGCTGGGGACGCCACCGGGGCGGCCCCGCAGGCGGCCCGGCAGCGGGCCGGAGACCACCAAGGAGCCCTCATGACCGCGCTTGCCCGCCCCACCCAAGGCCGCGTGATCGGCGGAGTGTGCGCCGCGCTGGCCCGGCGCTTCGGCACCTCGGCGACGACGATGCGGGTGATCTTCCTGCTGTCCTGTCTGCTGCCGGGCCCGCAGTTCCTGCTCTACATAGCGCTGTGGATCCTGCTGCCCTCGGAGGACCGGGCCCGCACCACCGCCTGGTGAGCCCCGCACACGCGGACGCCGTCGGGGCGCCCCGGGACGGACCGGGGCGCCCCGACGGCGTCGCGGGGAAGCCGGGCTCAGCCGACCGGGACCCCGTTCACCGGCAGACCGTGGGTGGGCAGGCCCTTCAGCGGCAGTCCGCCCAGGAGGCCGGCGACCGGCTTGGTCGGGCCCTCGGCGATGACGCTCTCGGCGACCGGCTGCGCGGCGGCGAGACCCTTTCCGACGGCCGGCATCGCGGCCTCGGCGCCCCGGGCGGCAACGGGCTTGACCTGCTTCAGCGCACCGCTGTCGGGCAGCGCCTCGACGATCTGGGCGGGCGGCAGCGTCTTGGTGACGGCGTCCAGGGTCTGCGCGGAGTCCGGGACGGCCGGGGCCGCGGTGGCCGCGCCCGCACCGGCGGCGGCGAAGGCGGCACCGAGTGCGGCGACACCGAGGGTCTTGGCGGCAGACTGCTTCATCGTGAATGCGTCCTTGAATGCGGAGACGGGGATCAGAAAACGATCTGAGCGGTCCACGACCGTAAACATGCCGAGCCGCCCGCCGCAAACACCGAAATGCGGACGCCTTGTGACGACGCGTCCGCATCCCGTGCCGGAGATCGCCCGGGAACTAGCCCTGCCGAGCGCCAGAACCGCTGGTCGACGCCGTTTGCTGGAACAGCCATTCGGATTTCAACTCGGCGTATCCGGGCTTGATCACGTCATTGATCATCGCGAGTCGTTCATCGAAAGGAATGAACGCTGATTTCATCGCATTGACGGAGAACCACTGCAGGTCGTCGAGCGTATAACCGAACGCCTCGACGAGATGCTCGAATTCCCGGCTCATCGTGGTGTGCGACATCAGCCGGTTGTCGGTGTTCACGGTGGCCCGGAAGTGCAGTCGGCGCAGCAGCCCGATGGGGTGCTCGGCGTAGGAGGGCGCGGCCCCGGTCTGGAGGTTGGAGCTGGGGCACAGCTCCAGCGGGATCCGCTTGTCCCGGACGTAGGAGGCGAGCCGGCCGAGCCGGACCGAGCCGTCCTCGCGGACCTCGATGTCGTCGATGATCCGCACGCCGTGCCCGAGCCGGTCGGCGCCGCACCACTGCAGCGCCTGCCAGATGGACGGCAGCCCGAAGGCCTCACCGGCGTGGATGGTGAAGTGGTTGTTCTCGCGCTTGAGGTACTCGAAGGCGTCGAGGTGCCGGGTGGGCGGATAGCCGGCCTCGGCGCCGGCGATGTCGAAGCCGACCACGCCGGAGTCCCGGTAGCGGTTGGCGAGTTCGGCGATCTCCAGGGAGCGGGCCGCGTGCCGCATGGCGGTCAGCAGCGCGCCGACCCGGATCCGGTGGCCGTCCTCCCGGGCGAGCCGCTCGCCCTGCCGGAACCCCTCGTTGACGGCCTCGACCACCTGCTCCAGGGTGAGTCCGCCTTCGAGGTGCTGCTCGGGCGCGTACCGCACCTCGGCGTAGACGACCCCGTCCCGGGCGAGGTCCTCGGCGCACTCGCGCGCGACCCGGATCAGCGCCTCGGGGGTCTGCATCACGCCGACGGTGTGGCTGAAGGTCTCCAGATACCGTTCCAGCGAGCCGGAGTCGGCGGCTTCGTGGAACCAGATCCCGAGCTTGTCCGGATCGCTCTCGGGAAGCTGCGAGTAGCCGCTCTCGCGGGCGAGTTCGACGACGGTGGCCGGGCGCAGCCCGCCGTCGAGGTGGTCGTGCAGCAGAACCTTGGGCGCCCGGCGGATCTGGTCCGGCGTCGGAGCGTGCGCCGGCACATTCGCCGGGGCGGACCCGGTCGGTGCAGTCTGGCTCGTCATTTCCGCACCCTACTGCCTACGCGCGTAGAGCGTGCGGTGTACGCGGGAGTCACTTTTCCGTCGATACGCAACGGTGACCGCACGTACGGGTTTCGTACACCGCGCCTTCTGACACTGTTCTGTCATGGGACAGCAAGTGACGCCGGTCCGAACGGCCGGGCTCGGAAAGGCAGTCGGCCCGGAGCCGGCGTCGGTCGGCGGAGCGGTGCTGCTGCTCCCCGGCGGGGAGGAGGTCTCCGCCCGCAGGCCGTCCCCCGTCTGGGCGACGGCCGTCGTGCGGTCCCTGAGCCGCCGCATCGCCCGCGCCGGCCGCGAGCAGGGACTGGCCGTGCACACCGTGCACTACCGCTACCGCGGCTGGAACGGCGGCCAGGCCCATCTCGCCGCGGACGCCGAGTGGGCCGCCGACGAGGTCGTGCGCCGGTACGGGGACGTTCCGGTGTGCCTGGTCGGCGTGGACATGGGGGGACGGGCGGCGCTGCGCGCGGGCGGCCACGAAGCGGTCAACTCCGTCGTGGCGCTGGCCCCGTGGCTGCCGGAGGACGACGTCGCCGCTCCCGCGGAGCCGGTGAGACAGCTGGTGGGGCGCCGGGTGCTGATCGTGCACGGCACCAACGACGAGCGCACCGATCCCGAGCTGTCGTTCCGGTTCGCCGCCCGGGCGAAGAAGGCGAACCGGGACGTGTGCCGGTTCGAGGTGCACTCCGACGGCCATGGGCTGCACGGCCACCGGGACGAAGTGCTAAACCTGGCCTCCGACTTCGTGATGGGGGCCCTGTTCGGCTGCCCCCTGTCGCGGCCGGTGGAGGACGCGCTGGCCGCGCCGCCGCCGATCGGGCTCCGGATGCCGCTGGCCGCGGGGTTCGGCAAGTCGCTGAAGCGGTAGGGCCCGGGGCGGCGCATCGGGTGCGGCCGCGGACGCGTGAGGCCCGCCCCCGGGACAGCGCATCGGGCCCGGCCGCGGACGCGTGGGGCCCGTCGTACCCGGGGCGGCGCATCGGGTGCGGCCACGGACGCGTGGGGCCTGCCCCCCGGGACAGCGCATCGGGCCCGGCCGCGGACGCGTGGGGCCCGTCGTACCCGGGGCGGCGCATCGGATGCGGCCACGGACGCGTGGGGCCTGCCCCCCGGGACAGCGCATCGGGCCCGGCCGCGGACACGTGCAGCCCGTCGTAGCCGGGGCCGCCGGGCCGCGCGCCGGCGCGGCCCGCGCCTCGGCGGCCGGCCTCCCCTCAGGGCAGCAGGTTGCCCCTCCGGGAGAGCAGGAACTTCTTGAAGGCGGCCACCGGGGGCGTGTCCGCGCGGCCGGCCAGCCAGGCGACGCCGATCTCCCGGGCGGCCCTCGGGGCGGTGACCGTCAGTTCGACGACCCCCGGCCTCGGCACGGTCGGAGGCGGCAGGAGGGCGACGCCCAGCCCCGCCGCCACCAGGCCCCTGAGCGTCTCCGCCTCCTCGCCCTCGAAGGCGACCTTCGGGCGGAAACCCGCCTGGCTGCACAGATCGTCGGTGATGCGCCGGAGGCCGTAGCCCGGCTCCAGGGTGACGAAGGTTTCGTCGGACGCCTCGGCCAGGCGGATGCGGCGCCGGGCGGCCAGGGGGTGGTCGGCGGGGACGACCAGGCGGAGTTTCTGTTCGTCCAGGCGCCGGGTGACCAGGTCGGGGGCGTCCGGCACCGGCGAGGTCAGGCAGAGGTCCAGCCCGCCCGCCCGCAGCCGCTCCAGCATCGCCTCGCCGTAGTTCTGGAAGAGGCTGAAGCGCACGCGCGGGTGGTCGGCGCGGAAGGCGTGCAGCAGCCCGGGTACGGTCTCCGCGCCCATGGTGTGCAGGAAGCCGAAGGCGACCTTGCCGGTGGCCGGGTCGGCGTCCGCGCGGACCTCCTCGACCGCGCGCTCGACCTCGGCCAGGGCCCGCTCGACGGAGGCCAGGAAGGTCCGGCCGGCGGTCGTCAGGGAGACCGTGCGGCCGCGGCGGGCGAACAGGTCGACGCCCAGGTCCTGCTCCAGGCGGGCCATCGCGCGCGACAGGGTGGACTGGGGGACGTTCATCTCGTGGGCGGCCCGGGTGACGTGCTCGGTACGGGCCACGCCCACGAAGTTGGCGAGCCGGGGCGCGAGCAGCCTCGACATCTCGGCCATGTCTTCTGTGTCACCGGACGGTGACAGCCGCTCCTGTGACCTCTGCTGATGCACCATGGGAACGATTATGGCGATTCCATGCATTGGACGGATGAGCGGTCCGTACCTACGGTCGAAGCATGTCTCCCGCCAGTACCGGGGCGTCCACCGTCTTGGACGCCGTCACGCCCGTCCCCTCCGCCCACTCCACGAGCGAGGCCGGCGAGTCCGCGACCGACTCCCGGCTGACTCCGGGCGGCCCCGGCTACCGCCGGATGAGTTTCGCCCTCTTCCTCGCCGGCGTCGCGACCTTCGCCCTCCTGTACTCCACGCAGGCGCTGCTGCCGCTGATCTCCGGCGAGTTCGGGGTGGCGCCGAGCGAGGCCAGCTGGACCGTCGCGGCCGCGACCGGCGGACTGGCCCTCTTCGTCCTGCCCATGAGCGCCCTGTCGGAGCGCTTCGGCCGCCGTACGGTGATGACGGCCTCGCTGGCCGTCGCGGTCACGGTCGGGATGCTGGTGCCCTTCGCACCGTCGATCGGCGCGCTGGTGGCGCTGCGGGCGGTGCAGGGCGCGGCGCTGGCGGGACTGCCGGCCTCCGCGACGGCGTACCTGGCCGAGGAGGTCCGGCCCAAGGCGCTGGTCACCGCGATCGGTCTGTTCGTGGCGGGCAACAGCGTCGGCGGCATGAGCGGCCGCGTGATCACCGGCTGGGTGGCCCAGGAATGGGGCTGGCGAATCGCGGTCGGCGTGATCGGCGCGCTCGCGGTCGGGTGCGCGGTGGCCTTCCGGCTGCTGCTGCCGGCGCCGCGGCACTTCAAGGCGGGCTCGCTGCGCCCGCGCGTCCTGCTCGGCACGGTCCGCGACCACCTCTCCGACCCGCTGCTGCGCCGCCTGTACGCGATCGGCGCGCTGTTCATGACGGTCTTCGGCGGCGTGTACACGGTGATCGGCTACCGCCTCACGGAGGCGCCGTTCGGCCTGCCGCAGGGCATCGTGGGCTCGATCTTCCTGGTGTACCTGGTGGGTACGGTGTCGGCGTCCACGGCGGGCCGTCTGGTGGGCCGCCTCGGACGCCGGGGCGCGCTGTACCTGGCGGGCGGCACGACGGCGGCGGGTCTGCTGCTGTCGCTGGCCGCCTCGCTGCCCCTGGTGCTGCTGGGCCTGGTGCTGATCACGGCGGGCTTCTTCGCGGGGCACGCGGTCGCCTCCTCGGCGGTGAGCAAGACGGCCACGCACGGCCGCGCCCAGGCCTCGGCGCTCTACCAGTCCGCCTACTACATCGGCTCCAGCGCCGGCAGCACGGTCGGCGCTATGGCCTTCCACGCGAACGGCTGGACCGGCACGGTCGGCGTCGGCCTGCTCGCCGTCCTCGGCGTCGTGACGATCACCGTCCTCGGTTCGCGGGCGGCCCGGGTGGCGGCCCGCCGGGAGCCGGTCGCGGCACACTGAGCCCGAGCCCGGGCCGGCCGGGCGGCGGGCCCGGGGCCTACGCCCGCCGGCGCGCTCCGCCCGGCTCCCTGAGGCGACCCCTTCCGAGCTGCGCCTTTCCGCACTCCTGGGGCCGATGTCAGTGGGCTGCGGTAGCTTCCCAAGTGCTGGGGCGCGAGGGCGCGCCGACAGAACGGCCACAGGGGTGGGTGGACGATGGGCAACAGCACGGCGACGGCGGACCTGGACGTCGCACTGGAGAAGCACCGGACCGAGTTGACCGGGTACTGCTACCGGATGCTCGGCTCCTCCTTCGAGGCCGAGGACGCGGTGCAGGACACCCTGGTGCGCGCCTGGCGGAGCTACGACAAGTTCGAGGGCCGTTCCTCGTTGCGCTCCTGGCTGTACCGCATCGCCACGAACGTGTGCCTGGACATGCTGACGGCGGGCGGCAAGCGGGCCCGCCCGATGGACCTGACCGAGTCCACCCCGCTCGCCCGGGCGGCGCTCTCGCCCCGCCCCGACAACGTCTGGCTGGAGCCGATGCCGGACACGCGCGTGCTGCCGACGGTGCAGGACCCGGCGGAGGCGGCGGTCGCCAAGGAGTCGATCCGGCTGGCCTTCATGGCGGCGCTGCAGCAGCTGCCGCCCAAGCAGCGGGCGGTGCTGATCCTGCGCGAGGTGCTGGCGTGGAAGGCGAGCGAGGTCGCCGAGCTGCTGGACACCTCGGTCGCCTCGGTCAACAGCGCGTTGCAGCGGGCCAGGGCCACCCTCGCCGAGCGCGAGGCCTCGGGCGACGAGGGCGCCGTGTCCGACCCGCTCGACGAGGAGCAGCGCAAACTGCTGGAGCGGTACGTCAAGGCGTTCGAGGGCTACGACATGGCGGCGCTGACGGCGCTGCTCCACGAGGACGCCATCATGACGATGCCGCCGTTCGACCTGTGGCTGCGCGGCACGGCGGACATCACCGGTTTCATGACCACCATCGGCGCCTCCTGCGCCGGGTCCCGGCTGCTGCCGGTCCAGGCCAACGGCCTGCCGGGCTTCGCGCACTACAAGCCGGACCCGGACAACGGCGGGTTCAGCCCGTGGGCGGTGCAGGTGCTGGAGCTGTCAGACGGCCGGATCACCGGATTCCACTGCTTCCTCGACACCCAGCGCTGGTTCCCCCTCTTCGGGCTGCCCCTCCACCTGGAAGCGGAGTCCGACGAGGTCGAGAAGAGCGTGTAACGCGGGGTCGGGGTCCCGCAGCCGTATCCGCCCGCCGGCCCGGCGGGCGGCCAGCTGCAGCCGGGCCAGCAGGTCCACGGCCCCGAGCCCCGGCGGCCCGAGCCCGCCCACGTCGCAGACGACGACTTCGCTCTCACCGCCCTCCAGCAGCGCCCGTACCTCGGCACACAGTCCCGGCACCCGGTCACGGCTGACGGGGCCGGGCAGCACGAGCACGGCGGGAGTTCTGGCATCCACGTGCGGTAGACCGGCGGTGCGGCCGGAACTCATCGCGCCCCCGTCCACCGCCCGACGGAGATGCCGGCAGCGGTGGTGCCGGTGGGGGTGGCGGCGGTGCCGGGTCCGCCGGTCCCGTTCACCCGCACGATGAAAGCGCGGGTCAGGCGATACGCTCCAGCACCACCGGGGTGGCCTGGAAGTCGGTGCCCGGGGCCGCGACGTCGTACGACCCCGTCACCGCCTGGAGGGCGTAGTCGAAGCGCTCCGGGGTGTCCGTGTGCAGGGTGAGGAGGGGCTGGCCCTCGGTCACCGTGTCGCCGGGCTTGGCGTGCAGCTCGACGCCCGCGCCGGCCTGCACCGGGTCCTCCTTGCGGGCGCGGCCGGCGCCCAGGCGCCAGGCGGCGACGCCGATGTCGTAGGCGTCGAGACGGGTCAGCACACCGGAGGCCGGGGCCTTGACGACGTGCTGCTCCTTCGAGGTGGGCAGCTCGGCGTCGGGGTCGCCGCCCTGGGCCGCGATCATCCGGCGCCAGACGTCCATGGCCGAGCCGTCGGCCAGGGCCTTCGCGGGGTCGGCGTCCTTGATGCCGGCCGCGTCGAGCATCTCGCGGGCCAGGGCGACCGTCAGCTCGACGACGTCCGCGGGACCGCCGCCCGCCAGCACCTCGACCGACTCGCGGACCTCGAGCGCGTTGCCCGCGGTCAGACCCAGCGGGGTCGACATGTCCGTCAGGAGCGCGACCGTCCTCACGCCGTGGTCGGTGCCGAGGCCGACCATCGTGGACGCCAGTTCGCGGGCGTCCTCGATCGTCTTCATGAAGGCACCGGTGCCGACCTTCACGTCGAGCACCAGCGAGCCGGTGCCCTCGGCGATCTTCTTCGACATGATCGAGGAGGCGATCAGCGGGATCGCCTCGACCGTGCCGGTGACGTCGCGGAGCGCGTACAGCTTCTTGTCCGCGGGGGCCAGGCCGTCGCCCGCCGCGCAGATCACCGCGCCCGTGGTGTCGAGGACGTGCAGCATCTCCTCGTTGGAGAGCAGGGCGCGCCAGCCGGGGATGGACTCCAGCTTGTCCAGGGTGCCGCCGGTGTGGCCGAGGCCGCGGCCGGAGAGCTGGGGGACGGCCGCGCCGCAGGCGGCCACCAGCGGCGCCAGGGGCAGCGTGATCTTGTCGCCGACGCCGCCCGTGGAGTGCTTGTCGGCCGTCGGGCGGGAAAGCGCCGAGAAGTCCATGCGCTCGCCGGAGTCGATCATGGCCGCCGTCCAGCGGGCGATCTCCCGGCGGTTCATGCCGTTCAGCAGGATCGCCATGTTGAGCGCGGCCATCTGGTAGTCGGCGACCTCGCCGCGGGTGTACGCGTCGATGACCCAGTCGATCTGCTCGTCGGTCAGCTCGGCGCGGTCCCGCTTGCTGCGGATGACGGAGATGGCGTCCATGGCCATGGCTGATGGCTTCCTTCCGGGGAGGTGCGAAGTGCACGGCCCCCCTGAGCGGGTCAGGGGGGCCGTACGGGACTTACTGGGTGAGATGGTCCGGGCCGAAGGCCTGGGGCAGCATCTCGGAGAGCGGCAGGACCCCGGCGGGGGTGTCCAGCAACAGGCCGGCCCCGCCGAACTCGTACAGCAGCTGGCGGCAGCGGCCGCACGGCACGAGCAGGGCGCCCGTGCGATCCACGCAGGTGAAGTGCGTGAGCCGGCCGCCGCCGGTGCGCTGCAGCTGCGAGACGAGACCGCACTCGGCGCACAGGCCGAGCCCGTAGCTGGCGTTCTCGACGTTGCAGCCGGTGACCGTGCGCCCGTCGTCGACCAGGGCCGCGACGCCGACCGGGTACCCGGAGTAGGGGGCGTAGGCGTGGGACATGGCCTCCCGCGCCTCGGCGCGCAGCGCCTCCCAGTCGAACCCGGCGTCCGGGGCGGCCGTCACTTGCCCTGCCCCTTCCGGTAGCGCATGCCGTCGGCCTTGGGCATCCGCAGGCGCTGCGCGGACAGCGACAGCACCAGCAGTGTGACGACGTACGGGGTGGCACCCACGAAGTCGCTGGGGACCTCGTCGGTGAGCAGGTACCAGACCAGGACCAGCGCGGCCATGACGGCACTGACGGCGCCCTGCCACACGGCCTTCCTGTACAGCTTCCAGCCGGCCAGCAGCGCGAGCAGGACGACCAGCAGCAGGAGCAGCGCGTGGACGGTCACGCCGCCGTTGCGCAGCTGCAGCGCGTCGGAGTAGCCGAACAGGCCCGCGCCCATCGCCAGACCGCCGGGACGCCAGTTGCCGAAGATCATCGCCGCGAGGCCGATGTAGCCGCGGCCTCCGGTCTGGCCCTCCAGGTAGGTGTGGGAGGTGACCAGCGCGAGGAAGGCGCCGCCGAGGCCGGCCAGGCCGCCGGAGACGGCCACGGCCGCGTACTTGTAGCGGTAGACGTTGACGCCGAGCGACTCCGCGGCGATCGGGTTCTCGCCGCAGGAGCGCAGCCGCAGGCCGAACGGGGTCCGCCACAGCAGCCACCAGCTGCCGACGAACAGCAGCACGGCGATGAGCGTCACCACGGACAGGTTGGTCACCAGGCCGCCGAGGATGCCGGCGATGTCGGAGACCAGGAACCAGTGGTGCTTCTCCAGCGAGGCGAGGCCGTCCGAGAGCCCGGGGACGGTGATGTCCGGCAGCGAGTCGGCGGGCGGGGACTGCTTGGGGTTGCCGCCCGCCTCCGCCGCGCTGCCCCCGGCGAAGAACAGCTTGGCGAGGTACTGGGTGGTGCCGAGCGCGAGCAGGTTGACCGCGACACCGGAGACGATGTGGTCGACGCCGAAGGTGATGGTGGCGACGGCGTGCACCAGGCCGCCGAGGACACCGAAGCCGACGCCGCACAGCAGGCCGAGCCAGGGGCTGGACTGCCAGCCGATCCAGCCGGCGCCGAAGGTGCCGAGGATCATCATGCCTTCGAGGCCGATGTTGACCACGCCGGCCCGCTCGGACCACAGGCCGGCGAGTCCGGCGAGGCCGATCGGCACGGCGAGGCCGAGCGCGGCGGCGACCTGGCCCGCGGAGTCGAGCTGGTCGGCCCCGGTGATCACGCGGACCGCGGCCACGAGCAGCAGCGCACCGGCGACGATCAGCAGGATCGTGCCGAGGGAACGGGTGGAGACCTTGGGGGCGTTGCCCGCCTTGGGGGCCGCCGGCGGCGGCGCGTCGGTCATCGTGGCGGTCATCACGCCACCTCCTGCTTCTTCGTCGCGGCGGCCTGGGCGGCGAGTTCGGCGCCGACCTTCTGCTGCTGGCGCTTGAGGCCGTAGCGTCGTACGACTTCGTAGGCGATCACGACGCAGAGGACGATGACGCCCTGGATGACGCCGAGGATCTCCTTGTCGTAGCCCTGGAACTCAAGGTGGTTGGTGGTGCGCTCCAGGAAGCCCCAGAGCAGGGCGCCCAGCGCGATGCCGACCGGGTTGTTGCGGCCGAGCAGCGCGATGGCGATGCCGGTGAAGCCGATGCCGTTGGGGAAGCTGTTGTCGAACTGGTGGCTCTCGTTCAGCAGCGTGGGCATGCCGATCAGACCGGCCACCGCACCCGAGATGATCATGCTGGTGGCGACCATCTTCTTCACCGACACACCGCTCGCGGTGGCGGCGCTCTCGGACTGGCCGACCGTGCGCAGGTCGAAGCCGAACCGGGTGCGGCCGAGCACGAACCAGTACGCGAGACCGACGACGACGGCGATGACGACGAAGCCGTCCAGGACGCCGGCCGGGCCGGTGTCGATGGTGAAGAAGTACGAGGCCGACGGCAGCGGCTTGGTGGAGACGAGGGTGCCGCCCTGCTGCAGCTCGCCCAGCTTCCCGGGCTGGAGCAGATAGCCGATGATCGCGGTGGCGATCGAGTTCAGCATGATCGTCGAGATGACCTCGCTGACGCCGCGCGTCACCTTGAGGACACCGGCCACGGCCGCCCACAGGGCGCCGGTCGCCATGGCGCAGATCAGGATCAACGGGATGGCGAGCCAGCCGGGCACGGTCAGCGCGCCGCCGAGGACGGCGGCGATGAACGCGGCGAGCCGGTACTGGCCGTCGACGCCGATGTTGAACAGGTTCATGCGGAAGCCGATGGCCACCGCGACACCCGCGAGGTAGTACGTCGTCGCCTTGTTCAGGATGTAGACCTGGCTGTCGCTGGCGAAGCCGTAGGTCATCATGTCGCTGAAGGCGGCGCCGGGGTTCTTGCCGGTCGCGAGGATCACCAGGGCGGTGACGACGAGCGCGGCGACGACCGCGAGCAGCGGCGCGGCGATCCCGAGGGCCAGCCGCTCCTTGTCGATCCGTGAGGTCAGCTTCTTCATCGCGCGTCGTCCTCTGTGTGCTCCAGGTGGCCGGTGGCCGCACCCGTCATGGCGGAGCCCAGCTCTTCGGGGGTGATCGTGGCGGGGTCGGCGTCGGCGACCAGGCGGCCGCGGTACATCACCCGCAGGGTGTCGGAGAGCCCGATCAGCTCGTCCAGGTCGGCGGAGATCAGCAGCACGGCCAGGCCTTCGCGACGGGCCTCGCGGATGTAGTCCCAGATGGCCGCCTGGGCGCCGACGTCCACACCGCGGGTGGGGTGGGCGGCGATGAGCAGCTTGGGGGCGTGGCTCATCTCGCGGCCGACGATCAGCTTCTGCTGGTTGCCGCCGGACAGCGAGGCCGCGGTCACGTCGATGCCGGGGGTGCGGACGTCGTACTCCCGGACGATCCGCTCGGTGTCGGCGCGGGCCGCCTTCGTGTCGAGCAGTCCGCCGCGCGAGTTGGGCGGCTCGGAGACGTGGCCGAGGATGCGGTTCTCCCACAGCGGCGCTTCCAGGAGCAGGCCGTGGCGGTGCCGGTCCTCGGGGATGTAGCCGATGCCCGCCTCGCGGCGGTTGCGGGTCGGCGCCCGGGAGATGTCGGTGCCGTCGAGCGTGACGACGCCGGCGTCGGGGTGGCGCATGCCCATGATCGCCTCGACCAGCTCGGACTGGCCGTTGCCCTCCACACCGGCGATGCCGAGGACCTCGCCCTTGTGGATGGTGAGGGAGACCTCGTCCAGGATGATCCGCTCGATGCCGTCGAGGTCGGTCTGCGCCAGGTGCAGGCCGTCCACCTTCAGCATCGGGACGTCCGTGACGGTGGACTCCTCGGTCTCCGGCGTGGGCAGCTCGCTGCCGACCATCAGCTCGGCGAGCTGCTTGGGGGTGGTGCCCCGGGGCTCGACCGTGCCGACGGTGGTGCCGCGCCGGATGACGGTGATCTCGTCGGCGACGGAGAGCACCTCGCCCAGCTTGTGGGAGATGAAGATGACGGTGAGGCCCTCGGCCTTGAGTTCGCGCAGGTTGTCGAAGAGCGCGTCGACCTCCTGCGGCACGAGGACGGCGGTGGGCTCGTCCAGGATGAGGGTCTTGGCGCCCCGGTAGAGGACCTTGAGGATCTCCACGCGCTGGCGGTCGGCGACGCCCAGTTCCTCGACGAGGACGTCGGGGCGGACGTTCAGGCCGTACGCGTCGGAGATCTCCTTGATCCTGGCGCGGGCCCTGCCGCCGATGCCGTACAGCTTCTCCGCGCCCAGCGCGACGTTCTCGAGGACGGTGAGGTTGTCGGCGAGCATGAAGTGCTGGTGCACCATGCCGATACCGCGGGCGATGGCGTCGCCGGGGTCGTGGAAGGTGACCTGTTCACCACCGACCGTGATGGTGCCCTCGTCCGGCTGCTGCATGCCGTACAGGATCTTCATCAGGGTGGACTTGCCGGCGCCGTTCTCGCCGCACAGGGCGTGGACGGTGCCCGTGCGGACCGTGATGTCGATGTCGCGGTTGGCGACGACGCCGGGGAAACGCTTGGTGATGCCGCGCAGTTCGACGGCAGCGGGAGGGCTGGACGCGTTGATGGCGCACTCTCCTCGGGGAAAAGGGGCTGCGGGGAGGGGGCAGGCGTCGGCGACGCTAGCGCGGCAACTCCACGCTACACGCGTAGAGTTGACACATTGTTATGGCTCGGCGGGGAGCTCCGGAAGGCGCCCCCACGCCGAGCCTCAGGTCCGACGGGGACCCTCAGATCACGGGGTGGTCTTGACCTTGATCTGGCCGTCGACGATCTTCTTCTTCGCGGCGTCCAGCTTGGGCTGGATGTCGTTGATGAACCCGCCGCTCGTGGACAGCGAGACACCGTTCTTGGCGAGCGAGTAGATGTTGTTGCCGACCAGCGGCTTGCCGTCGTGGACGGACTTGATGAGGTCGTAGACGCCGACGTCGACGTTCTTGACCACCGAGGTCAGGATCGACTGCTTGTACTTGGCGAGACCCGGGATGTTGTACTGGTCCGAGTCGACGCCGATGCCCCAGGCGCCCTTCTTGCCGCTGACGGCCTCGATCGAGCCGTTGCCGGAGGAGCCGGCCGCCGCGTAGACGACGTCCGCGCCGTTGTCGAGCATGCCCTGCGCGGCCTCCTTGCCCTTGTCGGGGCTGGCGAAGCCGGAGGTGTCCGAGCCGTGCGACAGGTACTGCGCGTCGACCTTGATCTTGGAGTTGGTGTCCTTGACACCCTGCGTGAAGCCCGCCTCGAACTTCTTGATCAGCGGGACGTCCACACCACCGATGAAGCCGACGTGCTTCGTCTTGGTCTTCAGCGCGGCGGCGACACCGGCCAGGTAGGAGCCCTGCTCCTCGGTGAAGGTGATGCTGTCGACGTTCTTGCCGTTCACGACCGAGTCGACGATGCCGAAGTTGACCTTCGGGTACTTCGCGGCGACCTTGGTCATGGAGGGGGCGTAGGCGTAACCGACCGCGATGATCGGGTTGTAGCCGGCGTCCGCGAGATCCGACAGGCGCTGCTCGCGGTCGGCCTCGGTGTCGGAGGTCTTGGCGGTCAGTTCCTTGACGGAACCGCCGAACTCCTTCTCCGCCTTGTCGGCACCGCGCGCGGCGGAGTCGTTGAAGGAACGGTCACCACGGCCGCCGACGTCGTAGGCGAGGCCGATCTTGATGCCCTTGCCGCCGCCCGAGGAGGACGAGTCGTTGCCGTTGTCGGAGGAGGTGCTGCCACACGCGGTGGCAGTCACGGCGAGAGCTGCGGTGGCGATACACGCAGCGGAAAGCTTGGCTACCCGGCGCACGGGAGGCTCCTTCACCTGACCTGAGCGCCGTGTCGGCGCTTGATGGGAGCACCTTGACGGCACTCCAGCCGGGACGCCCCCATTGGCGTCGGCTTCGCGGCATCGTAACGCGCGTAGATGTCGCAAAAAACCCTCTAGGGAAGCCGTTATCGATTCGAGGCAAACAGCGTCTGAACTCGGCCTCGAACCCCTCCCACGCCACTGTTGCGCCCCGTGTACGAATGGCTCACGAGTGTGTTGCGCCGGACACACCAGCATGTTGCGCCGGACAGGGGAAGGGTTCCACGGCCCGGCGCCCGGGCCGCCGCGCGACCGCCGTGAGCACCGGCCCGGCGCCCCGGCGGCGTTACCGCCCGGCCGGGGCGGGCCGTCCGGCTCGGGCGCGGGCCGTGGCTCGGACCGGGCGGCCCGACCTGCACCGCGGACCCGTGCCTGACCTGCACCGCGGACCCGTGCCCGACCTGCCCCTCGGATCCGGGCCTGACCCGCACCGCGGACCCATGCCCGACCTGCCCCT
Source organism: Streptomyces sp. NPDC096012 (assembly GCF_040426375.1). NCBI lineage: Bacteria > Bacillati > Actinomycetota > Actinomycetes > Kitasatosporales > Streptomycetaceae > Streptomyces > Streptomyces sp. NPDC096012. The sequence goes on along the minus strand of NZ_JBEOTD010000007.1, from coordinate 190,937 downwards.
CGGATCCGGGCCTGACCCGCACCGCGGACCCGTGCCCGACCCTGCACCCGCGGATCCGCGCCCGACCTGTGCTGCGGATCCGTGCCCGACCTGCACCCTCCGATCCGGGCCTGACCCGCACCGCGGACCCGTGCCCGACCCGCACCGCGGATCCGTCCCGTGGACCCGGTTCAGCTCTCCCCGGTGCCGGCCGCGTCCAGGAACGCCGCCGCCGTGAACATCTCCACCCCCACCGTGATCGCGTGCTCGTCCGCGTCGAAGTCGCCCTGGTGCAGGTCGCGCGCCGTGCGGTCGCCGGGGGTGCGGACGCCGAGGCGGGCCATCGCGCCGGGCACCTCCTCCAGGTACCAGGAGAAGTCCTCGCCGCCGAGGCTCTGCTCCGTGCTCTCCACGGAGCGCATGCCGCGCCGGGCGACCATGGCCCGGCGCAGCAGGTCGGTGGACTCCCGGTCGTTGACCACGGGCGGCACGCCCCGCATGTAGTTGATCTCCGACTTGGCGCGGTGCAGGGTGGCGACCTCGTCGATGGCCGCGTGCACGATGTCGGGCGCGTCCCGCCAGGCGTTCAGGTCCAGGCAGCGGACCGTGCCGGACAGCTCGGCGTGCTGCGGTACGACGTTCGGGGCGTGCCCGGACTCGATCCGGCCCCAGGTCACGGCGAGCCCCGCGCGGGTGTCGACGCGCCGGGCGACCAGCGCGGGCACGTCCAAGGCGACGCGGGCGGCGGCGGTGACCAGGTCGGTGGTCAGGTGCGGGCGGGCGGTGTGCCCGCCGGGGCCGTCCAGTGCGATCTCCAGCCGGTCGCAGGCGCTGGTGATGGGGCCGTGCCGCAGCCCGATCCGACCCGCGTCCACCTTGGGGTCGCAGTGCACGGCGAGGATCCGGCCCACCCCGTCGAGCGCCCCGTCCGCGATGGCCCCGAGCGCGCCGCCGGGCAGCACCTCCTCGGCGGGCTGGAACACCAGTCGCACCGGGCGCGACAGCAGCCCCTTGGCGTGCAGGTCGGCGAGGACGAGCCCGGCGCCCAGCACGATCGTGGTGTGCATGTCGTGGCCGCAGGCGTGGGCGCGGTCCGGGATCGTGGACCGGTAGGGGCAGTCCGTCTTGGTGTCCGGGATGGGCAGGGCGTCGATGTCCGCGCGCAGGGCCAGCACCGGCACGGCCGGGCGCTCACCCTCCGCGAGCCCGATGTCGCACAGGAGTCCGGTTCCGGTGGCGAGGACCCGGGGCCGCAGCCCTGCCCGCTCGAGCCGCTCCTTGATCGCGGCGGTCGTACGGAACTCCTGATTGCCCAGCTCGGGGTGCATGTGCAAGTCGCGACGGAAGGCGACCAGTTCGGCGTGCAGGGACTCGCTCAGCACACCGGGGAGCACATCCCCCGCGAGGCCGGCCTCGGACTCTAGGGACATCAATTGCTTCACCCTCTGAAGGGTAGGACGCCCGGCTGGTCAACTACCCCTCGATCAACAAAACTTCAGCCCGTTAGGGGAAGAAAATCTGACCGGCGGACGCATGGCGGCGGACTCTGATGGGTAAAACCACTGTTTCCTCCTTCCACGCATACCACGCCTCGGCGGAGTCACGCTCGTCATGTCCGGGAACCGGACCCCGGAGCGGCTCGGGTCCCGCTAGGGTCCGCGCTCGTGAGCGACTGGACACCGGACTTCCTGCAGACCACCCGCGCCTCCTACGACACGATCGCCAAGGAGTACACGGCCGCCTTCCCCAGCGGTCTGTCCCACCCGCTGGACCACGCCCTGGTCACCGCCTTCGCGGAGCTGGCCGCGTCGAACGGCACCGCGCCCGTGGCCGACCTCGGCAGCGGCCCCGGCCATGTCACCGCGCTGCTCCACGCGAGGGGGGCCCGGGCCTTCGGCGTCGACCTCTCCCCCGCGATGGTGGACCTGGCCCGCGCGACCCATCCTCAACTGCGTTTCCACGTGGGCTCCATGACGTCCCTCGATCTGCCGGACGGCACCCTGGGCGGCATCCTTGCGCTGTACTCGACGATCCACGTGCCCGACGACCACCTGCCACGGGCCTTCGCGGAGTTCCGTCGCACGCTGGTCCCGGGCGGTCACGCCCTGCTCGCCTTCCAGGCGGCCCAGGAGGGCGCGCCCGACCGCCTCCATCTGGCCGAACGCTTCGGCCACGGCATCGCGCTCGACTACTACTGGCGTACGCCCGAACAGGTCACCGCGGCGCTGACCGGCGCGGGCCTGGAACCGGTGGCGACGACTGTCCGGGAGCCGGCCGGGGAGGAGCGGCGCGCCCGGGCGTTCGTACTGGCCAGAAGGCCCCTGGAGGCCGGCTGAGGGTGCCGTGGGGACCGGCCGGGAGGGATGTGACCGGCCCGGCCGGCCCGCCCGTTCCCCCGATGGGAGTGCTTTCCCCGACGGGCAGGAAGAGCGAGAAAGCGAGTCGACCGTGACCGGGGGCGGCGGGTCGGGCCCGGGCGGACCCCGGCCGGGCCGCTGTGAGGCGGGGGCGGCGGGTTGGGCCGGGGGCGGACCCTGGCCAGGCCGCTGTGACGCGGGGGCGGCGGGTCGGGCCCGGGCGGACCCCGGCCGGGCCGCTGTGAGGCGGGGGCCGCGGGTCGGGCCGGGGACGCGCCCTGGCCAGGCCGCTGTGACGCGGGGGCGGCGGGTCCGTCCGAGGCCGGCGTCCCATGGTTACGCCGGTGCCACCGCCGCCAGCCGGTGTACGTCCTTGGCCGTGCCCGTGACCCCCGACAGGAAGCCCTGCGCCCGGGGCGAGGCGCTCTCGGTCAGCCACGAGGGGTCGATGTCGCAGACCGCCACGCGCACCCCGGTCCCGGCCAGCGCGAGCGGCAGGGTGTGCACGACGGTGGAGGGGAAGCTGAGGATCGTGCCGCCGATGGGGCCCCGGCGGGCGATCAGTTCCAGGGGCAGCTCGGGGCGGACGATCTCCAGGCCGGTCTCCACGGCCAGGCGGCGCAGCTTGTCCGTGCTCTCGCGGCGGTGCGCGAAGTAACGCGTGGCGCCGTGGGCCTTGGCCAGGGTGCGGACGGCGTCCAGGTAGCGGTCGCCGTCCACCACCCCGGTCTCCACCAGGGACGTGCCGACCATGTCCGCGCCCCTGGTGATGCGCGGCGGTCCGAAGCGGGCGCGGGTCCAGGAGAAGTCGTTGACGGTGACGGTGACGCCCTCGGGCGTCTCGGTCACCGGCATGGAGGAGAAGACCTCGACCCGGCGGCGGGCGCTCGGGGTGAGGCGGCGGCGGGCCGAGGAGGACACCGGCGCGAAGAGCAGGTCGCGCGCGCCGGGGCGGCCGCCCTTGCGGTGCCAGCGGACCAGGCGCTCGCCGCGGGCCAGCTGGGCGACGAACTCCATCGTCGCCGTGCCGTCGTCGACCACGACCAGATCCCTGGCCCTGGTGATCGTCAGCAGCAGTTGTACGTAGCGGGAGAAGGGGTCTCCCATGACGATCCGGTCGGCCCGGCGCAGTGGACCCGCCAGGCCGCCGATCGTGTGGAAGGGCGCGGTCGTACCGCCCCGCGCCTCCTCCCAGCGCACCCGGTACCCCTCGTCCCGCGCCAGGTCGGCCATGCGGCGCAGCTGGCCGCGGGTCATGGGGTCGGTCGGGGACAGGACGACGACGGTGAGCTCCGCGCCGGCCGCCGGGTTCCCGCCGGCCACCGTCCGCCGTATCTGCGCCGGCACGGAGGGCACGGTGTCCGGGCCGGCGCCGTGCAGGCCTCGCGGATGCGCCCACTCCAGCACGTTCAGCAGCTGGACCGGGCTCTCCACGAAGGCGAGCGTGCGGGGAGGGTGGCCGGCGTGACCGGCGCGGGGGCTCATCGGCGTACGACCGTCCCGTCGTAGGGCAATCCGTCAGTCAATCGGGGTGCTCAGACCGAGACGGGCTCGCCCGCGGCCGCGGCGATCTCCGCCTCGGCGACGACGCCGGCGACGCGGCGCAGCTTCTTCATCGGGCCGATCTCGGAGTCGTAGACCTTCTTGACGCCGTCACCGAGGGAGGCCTCGATGGTGCGGATGTCGCGCACCAGGCGGGTGAGGCCCTGCGGCTCCACGGAGGCCGCCTGGTCGGAGCCCCACATGGCGCGGTCGAGGGTGATGTGACGCTCGACGAAGGCCGCCCCGAGCGCGACCGCGGCGAGGGTGGTCTGCAGGCCGGTCTCGTGGCCCGAGTAGCCGATCGGGACGTTCGGGAACTCCTTCTCCAGCGTGTTGATCACGCGGAGGTTCAGTTCCTCGGCCTTGGCCGGGTAGGTGGAGGTGGCGTGGCACATGAGGATGTTGTCGCTGCCCAGGACCTCGACCGCGTGGCGGATCTGCCTGGGCGTCGACATGCCGGTGGAGAGGATGACCGAGCGGCCGGTGGCGCGCAGGGCCGTCAGCAGCTCGTCGTCGGTGAGGGAGGCGGAGGCCACCTTGTGGGCGGGGACGTCGAACTTCTCCAGGAAGGCGACGGCCTCGGTGTCCCACGGGGAGGCGAACCAGTCGATGTTCCGGCTCTTGCAGTACTCGTCGATCTGGCGGTACTCGTCCTCGCCGAACTCCACCCGGTGGCGGTAGTCGATGTAGGTCATCCGGCCCCAGGGGGTGTCGCGCTCGATGTCCCACTGGTCGCGCGGGGTGCAGATCTCCGGGGTGCGCTTCTGGAACTTCACGGCGTCGCAGCCGGCCTCGGCGGCCACGTCGATCAGCTTGAAGGCGTTCTCCAGCTCACCGTTGTGGTTGATGCCGATCTCGCCGCAGATGTAGACGGGACGGCCGGGGCCGACCTCGCGCGAACCGAACGTACGCAGACGGGAGTTGGTGCTCATCGGGGGATGTCCTTACTTGGGGAGGGAATCGAGAGAGGGGCCGAGGATCCAGCTGGCGATCTCTCGGATCGCGCCGTCGCCGCCGGGGACGGTGGTGACCGCGCGTGCGGCGCCGCGTACGACGTCGTGGGCGCTTCCGACCGCCACGGGCCAGCCCACGAGGGCGAAGCACGGGAGGTCGTTCACGTCGTTGCCGACGTAGAGCACGCGCTCCGGCGCGATGCCCTGCTCCTCGCACCACTGTTTGAGGGCGAGGTCCTTGCGGTCGATGCCGTGCAGCACCGGGAGCTTCAGCTTCCGGGCGCGGGCGGCGACCACAGGGTTCTGTTCCGTGGACAGGATCAGCATCTTCAGGCCGCTCCGGCGCAGCGCGGCGATGCCGAGTCCGTCCCCGCGGTGCACGGAGACGAACTCCCGTCCGTCGGAGTCGATCAGCACCCGGTCGTCGGTCTGGGTGCCGTCGAAGTCCAGTACGACCGCGTCGATGTCCGCGGCGGTCGGCAGCGAACCGGGGCGGTCCGCGTCGAAGAGGGGCGCGAGGGCCCGGGCCCGCGCCAGGTCGTGCGGGTCGTCGATCTCCAGCACCCGGGCCGGGTCGGTGCGCACCAGCTCGGTGTGGCCGAAGAAGCGGTGGTTGTGCTCGCGGAAGCCGGCCGCGTCCATCGCGTAGGCGGCGCCGGTCTCCAGCAGGTCCTGGGGGCGGTCCTGGCGGCGCGGGCGGAAGGACTTGTCGTGGTTGACGCCGTATCCGCCGGCCGTCTCCGGGGTGTTGATCCCGTCGGTGCCGTCCCGCCAGAGGAAACCGTGGAAGGCGGCGACGGTGACGGCGGTGTCGGCGCCGTTCTCGACGACCGCGGCGGCGACCCCGTCGATGTCCTCCCGGACGATGAACGGGCTGGTGCACTGCACCAGCAGGACCGCGTCGACCGCCGCGCCGTGCAGGGCCTCGTGCGCGTCCATGGCGTGCAGGACGGCGGCCTCCGAGGTGGCCGTGTCGCCGGCGATGGCGGCGGGCCGCAGCACGACCTCGGCGCCGGCCTGCCGGGCGGCGGCCGCGATGGCCTGGTCGTCGGTGGACACGACGACGTCGGTCACCAGGCGGGTGGCCCGGCACTCGCGGACCGCGCGTGCCACGAGCGGGATGCCGCCCACCGGCGCGAGGTTCTTCGCGGGGACGCCCTTGGAGCCGCCTCGGGCGGGGATCACCGCGAGCACCCGGCGCACCGAAGCGCCTTGGCCCGCTTCCGGGTCGGACATGGCTTCTCCTCCTTGGACGAAGGTCACAGCTCTCCCATCCGCCGGATCACCGGAGCGACCCGCTGCACGCCGTGGCGGTAGGCGCCGCGCGCGGCGCGGCGCACGATCTGGCGGACGGGGCCGGGCGCCTTGTCGGCGGTGGGCGCGCCGGGCAGCGGGGCGCCGTCGGGGCCGAGGTGGTGGCGGGCCAGGATTCCGGGCAGGTAGCCGGGCGCGGTCCGGGGTGTGTAGTAGGGGTTCAGGGGCGGCAGGGCGCCGGAGCGGTCCAGCAGTTCGGCGATGCGGTCGCGTGCGGTGTCGTACGCGGTGGCGTAGGTGCCTTCGCCGGAGGCGGCGGCCCCGGCTCCGACGCCCTGCCGGGCGACCCACTCCGGGTCCGGCACCGGGCGGTGCCCGGCGTCCAGCTGGTCCCAGGAGGCGAGGCACCCGGAGCCGGTGAAGTGGTGGTTGCCGAGCACCTCGCGTACCCCGAGGTCGGTCAGGACGACCGTCGGGACGCGCCGGTGCAGGGCCTCCAGGGCGGCCGTGGAGCTGACCGTGACCAGCAGGTCGGTGCGGTCGAGCACCTCGCCCATGTGACCGTAGACGAGCCGGAAGTTGGCCGGCGGGTCCATGCCCTGGACGAGCTTCTGGTAGGGCAGCTCCTCGATGTGCGTGGTGTGCTCGCCGGGCTTGGAGCGCAGCTTCAGCAGCACCTCGCGCTCGGGGTGCCTGCGGGCGTGCTCGATCAGGCGGTCGAGGAGGTACGCACGGTCCCTGCGGTTGTCCGGGACGGACGGCTGGGCCGCGAACACCACCGTGTAGGGCTCGTGTCCGCCGGTGTACGGCTGCCCGTCGAGGAAGGGCAGCGCGACCTCGGTGACCGAGGAGGCGTCGGCGCCCACGCCCTCGTACACGGCCCGGAAGCGGTCCGCGTCGTGACGGGAGTTGGCGAGGACGAGGTCCGCGCCGTGCCGCAGCAGCAGCCCGTCGGTGAGCTTCTCGTAGACGACGCCGACGTAGCCGGTGACCACGACGGGACGCCGGCCCGTACCCCAGGCGGCGCGCAGCCCGTGCAGCATCGCCTGCACACCGCCGCCGACCAGGGCGAGCACGAGGACGTCGTACGGCTCCTCGGTCATCGCGCGGAGGAACTCCACGCCGGTGACCTCGCGGAGCGAGTCCGCCCGGACGCCGACCTCCTGGAGCTGGCGGGCTGTCGGGGTGGCGCGTCCCCGCAGGAGGTAGCCGTCGAGCCGGACCTCGGCATCCGCGGGAGTGAGACGCTGCGCGGTGAGCGCGCCCCACTTCCACCGGGTGTCGGAGTCCGCGAGGACGGCGACCCGCAGGGACTTCCTTGCACTTGTTGGCACGTCCAAGACGCTAGGAAGCCATTTCGAGGTCCCGCCCAACCGGAACACAACAAACGGTTAACAGCACATCGCCGAATGGCGAATCGGCTCGTGACCACACCGGAAATAGGCCTGGTTCACAGCTTCGCCACGTGTCGTTCACCCGGTATCAAGCAGGCCGTCAAGACGAATGACGGGCTTCGCCCTAACGTCCCTGACGTGGTCAAGCTCTCCGTCATCGTGCCGTTCTACAACGTGCAGCAATACGCGCCCGACACGCTCAGGAGCCTGCGGGCGAATGCGCGTGAGGACTTCGAATTCATTCTCGTCGACGACTGTTCCCGCGACGGGACACCAGAGATTCTCGCGCGCGCGGAGCGCGAGCTGCCGGGCGCGGTGCTCGTCCGGCACGAGCAGAACGGGGGGCTGGCGACCGCGCGCAACACCGGGATCGACCGGGCGCGCGGCGAGTACCTGACATTCCTGGACGGGGACGACTGGCTCGCCCCCGGCTACTACCCGCAACTGGTCGCGGCCATCGAGGGCCTGGGCTGCGACTTCCTGCGCACCGACCATGTGCAGTGCACCGCCCGGGCGCGCAGCGTGCACCGGGTGCCCGTCGGCCGGCGGAACGTGGTGCTGGACCCGCGGGCGGCGATCCTGCCCGCCGACCGGTCCACCTCCGTGGACTACGCCTTCGCCTGGGCGGGCGTCTACCACCGGCGGCTGGTGGACAAGGGGCTGCTGCACTTCACCGACGGTCTGCGTACGGCCGAGGACCGGCCGTGGATCTGGCGGCTGCACCGGGAGGCGGAGTCCTTCGCCGCGGTGAGTCTGCTCGGCGTGTTCTACCGGCGCGGAGTCGCCTCGTCGCTCACCCAGATCGGCGATGTGCGGCAGCTCGATTTCATTCGTGCGTTCGACCAGGTCATCGCGGAAACCGCCCAGGACCCGGAGGCCGGCGAACTGCTGCCGAAGGCCGTCCGCACCTACTGCGCGATCATCTCCCATCACCTGGGATCCATCGAGAGGTTCGAGCCGGCGGTGGCGAAGAAACTGAAATCCCTGAGCGCCGGCGCCCTGCGGCGCATGCCGCAGGACGTGCTGGAGGAGGCGCTGGACTCCATGGACCTGCTGCGCGCCACGAAGCTGCGCCGGCTGCGCCGCCGGCCCGCCCCCGCGGGGGTCGCCGCGTGACCACCCAGATCTTCCAGGCGTCGACGCTGTACGGCACGGCCACGCTCGCCGCCGCCCTGGACTCCGGCTGCTTCCGCCCGGCCGACCGGCGGATCCTGCTGGTCTGCAACAACGCGGCCACCCCCGAGACCACGCCCGGCCTGGACGAGACGCCCGGCTTCGAGCGGCTGCGCGACCGGTTCGACGAGGTGCTGTCGTACAACGCGGCGATCTCCCCGTTCCACCCGGGCGGCTGGGCACCGCGCCCGGACGACCTGCCGCTCTGGGAGCGCTACCTGCGCCACGAGTGGCGGCTGGCCGACGACGACGTGGAACTGGTCGTGGAGTCCATCCAGGTCAGCCCGTCGCTCAGCCTCGCGCAGATCTTCACCGGCGCCCCGGTCACCGTCTACGCCGACGGCCTGATGAGCTACGGCCCCACCCGCAACAAGATCGACCCGCTGGTCGGCACCCGGGTGGACCGGGTGCTCCACCTGGACCTGGTGCCCGGTCTCGAGCCGCTGCTGCTCACCGAGTTCGAGGTGCCCGGCGAGGTGGTCGCGACGCAGGCCTTCACCAAGGTGCTCGCCGAACTCGCGCCGGCCGGCGACGGTCTGCCGGCGATCGAGGAGCCCGCGCTGCTGCTCGGCCAGTACCTGTCCGCGCTCGACATCCTCTCCCCCGAGCAGGAGGAGGAGCTGCACGTGCGGATGCTCCAGGGCGCGGCCGCGCTCGGGCACACCGGCGTGGTGTTCAAGCCGCACCCGTCCGCCCCGGCCCGCTTCACCCGCTCGCTGGAGCAGGAGGCGGAGCGGCTCGGGGTCGAACTGACGGTGCTGGACACGCCGGTGCTGGCCGAGGTGCTGTACCAGCGGATGCGTCCCGCACTGGTCGTCGGCTGCTTCTCCACGGCGCTGCTCACCGCGTCCGCGCTGTACGGCCTGCCGGTCGCCCGGGTCGGCACCGATCTGCTGCTGGAGCGGCTGACGCCGTTCGAGAACAGCAACCGCATCCCGGTCACCGTCGTGGACGCGCTGCTGCCCGAGCTGGGCGACCGCGCCGCCGTCGGCGAGCAGCGCGGGGCCATGGACGTGGCCGCGCTGGGCGCGCTGGTGCGTGCCGTGGGCTTCGCGATGCAGCCGAAGATCCTGCCGCGGCTGCGCCGGGAGACGGAGGCCTACCTCGCGAAGAACCTGGACCGGCGGACCCTGCGCTACTTCAAGCGCAAGCGTCTGACCTCGCTGGCGCTGCCCGGCGGGGTGCCGGCGCAGCTGTCGTTCATCCCGCGCAACGCCACGGTCCGCCGGATGGCCCGCAAGGCGCGCGGGCTGCGCCGGGTCGTACGCCGCTGAACACCCCTGGCGCCGTTCGGGGCGGGCCCGGTCACCGGGCCCGCCCCGTCGTCGTCACCGGCCCAGGACGGTCCGGATTCGGGCAGCGTCGTCCCGCGTCGCCCTCCACAGCAGTTCCCGCCGCGCCACCGGACGGGTCCGGCCGCACAGGTCGCGCCCGCGCCGGCCGCCGGGGACTTCTCGCCGTCCTGGTTCGCCGTCGGCGGGCGCGGGTGCGGCGACTCCGGCGGTGAACTCTCCTGACTCCGCCGAGCGAATACGGCCTTTACGGCCGGACGCCATGCGTTTGCCGAAACCCGGGGGTGAATGGATGAACCGGGAAGATAAAACAACGGGCAGGTTAACGAACTCGGACGGATGAGAAAACAATCGACCTGCCAAAAAGGTCATTTCCGTGATTAGCCCAGGTGCCGGCGGCACGGCCCCGCCCTCTCGGGGAATTTCACAAAAGAATCCGAGATGATCAGCCGCTCTTCGGGTAGGGGCCGAGCACCATGGCTCCTTCCTCCCCCGCCCTCGCCGCGATTCCCGCTCCCCCCGTGCCCGGGACGGCCTCCGCACCCCTGCGCGCCCGCCGGGGCCGCCTGCTCGCCCTGGACGGCCTGCGGCTCGTGGCCGCCCTGATGGTCTGCCTCTACCACTACGCCGGCCGCGGCGGCCCGGTCTCCGGGTCCTGGCACCAGACCCCGGCCGCCGTCTTCCCGACCCTCGGCCGGGCCGCCACCTACGGCTGCCTGGGCGTGCAGTTCTTCTTCGTCATCAGCGGCTTCGTCATCTGCATGAGCAGTTGGGGCCGCACCCTCGGCGACTTCTTCCGGTCCCGGGTCGCCCGCCTCTACCCCGCCTACTGGGTCGCCCTGGTGCTGGTCACCGCGGCGGCCGTCGTCCTCCCCGTGGTCGTCCACCCGGTCCGGCCGGACGAGTTCCTGGTCAACCTGACGATGCTGCAGCAGCCCATGGGCGCCACCCGCGTGCTCGGGGTGTGCTGGACGCTCTGGGTCGAGGTGCGCTTCTACGCCCTGTTCGCCCTGTTCGTCGTCCTGCGCGGCGTCACCTACCGCGGCGTCGTGCTCTTCTGCGGCGTGTGGACGCTGGCGGCGGTGGTGTGCCGCACGTCCGGCAACGAACTGACGGACCAGCTGATCATGCCGGACTACGCCCCCTTCTTCATCGGCGGTCTGGCCCTGTACCTGATCCACCGCTTCGGCGGCGACCTGCTGCTGTGGGGCATCGTCGCGGTGTCCTGGCTTCTCGGTCAGAGCACCGCCACGCGCGGTCTGTGGCATGCCGGCGCCCAGGGCGACTTCCACCGCGACCCGTGGGTCATCATGGCGATCGTCACCCTCGCCTTCGCCGCGGTCGCCGCCGTGGCCCTGGGCTGGACCGGACGGGCCGACTGGTCCTGGCTGGTCACGGCCGGTGCGCTGACGTACCCGTTCTATCTGGTCCACGAGCACCTGGGCTGGTTCGTCATCCGGGTGCTGCACCGGGGTCTGGGACTGCCGCCGTGGCCGACGCTCGTGCTGACCGTGCTCGGCATGCTGCTGCTGGCGTGGCTGATCCACCGGTTCGTGGAGAAGCCCTTCGGTCCCCGGTTGAAGAAGGCGCTGAAGAGGGCGCGTACACCGGGAGTTCCCGCCGGGTTCACCGCGGCGAAGGACGGCGGGTCGGCCGGCTGATCCCCGAGCGGCGGACCGCACGCCGGGCCGGTCCCCGCGGGACGGGACCGCACGCCGGGCCTCACCCCGCGGGACAGACCGCACGCCGGGCCGGTCCCCGCCGGACGGACCGCACCCCGCGGGACAGACCGCACGCCTGGCCGCACCCCGCGGAACGGACCGCACGCCGGCCGGTCCCCGCCGGACGGACCGCACGCCGGGCCGCACCCCGCGGGGTGGGCCCCGGTGTCGGACTGAACCCCCGCGGGGCGACCCGATGTTGGGTTGCCGTTCATTTCGCCGTGGGTTTCGAACATGGCGTCGGGGCAGGCACCGTAGTGCCCCTGCCCCTGCCCCCACAGCACAGGCTTTCCGCAGGGATCACCGACTGCCGTACCGAGGGAGTGCCTCCGCCGCATGGCCGCCATCCAGGAAGCGACCCGACCGCCCCATCGACTGGACGATGTCCCGGGCTGGTTCCCGGTGCTCGACCAGCTGCTCTTCGACTGGTTCCTGAGCAGGCAGGAGGCCGCCGGGACACACGGCGACCTGCTGGAGATCGGGGTCTACATGGGCAAGAGCGCGATCTTCACCGGCCGCCATCTGCAGCCGGGCGAGAAGTACACCGTGTGCGACCTCTTCGAGGGCGACGCCCCGGACGACGCCAACCGGGCCGAGTCCGCCAAGTCCTACCGCGCGCTGACCCGGCGCCGCTTCGAGGACAACTACCGCGCCTTCCACGAGGGGCTGCCCCGCGTGCTCCAGGGGCCCAGCTCGCTGGTGCCCGCCGAGACCGAGCCCCGCTCCTGCCGGTTCGTGCACATCGACGGCTCGCATCTGTACGAGCACGTGCACGCCGACATAGGGGCGGCCCGGGAGTTGCTGCTGCCCGACGGCATCGTGGTGCTGGACGACTTCCGCTCCGAGCACACGCCCGGCGTGTCCATGGCCACCTGGGAGGCCGTGCTCAACCGCGGCCTGCGCCCCGTCTGCCTGAGCACCCAGAAGCTCTACGGCACCTGGGGCGACCCGGAGCCGATCCGGCAGGAGCTGATGGCCATGGTGCGCGAGCGGACCGACTGCCACCTGAGCGTCCAGGAGGCCGCCGGGCACCAGATCGTCCGCCTGAAGTCCAAGCGGATGCCGGCGCCGGAGTTCCCGCTCTCCCGGCACGCCGAGGAGCCCGTCGCCGGGACGCCGGCGAGCCCGGCACCGGCACCCGCTGCGGCACCGGCACCACCGGCCCGCCCCGCGCCCCGGCCCGGCCGGCGGGTGCGCCGGATCGCCGCCGACCTGCTGCCACCGGTCATCACCCGGGCGATACGCAAGGCACGCGCGGCCAGGGCCTGACGGCGGCGGGCCGGCCGACCGCGCACCCGACGGCACGGTGGACGGCGCACGGCTCTTCGACACGTACGCGGGCCGCACCGGACGCTGCCGGGCGCGGCGGCACCCGTCCCGGCCGTCGCGGCGCTCCCGGCGGCCCCGGAGTCCTACGGCCCCGGTGTCTTCCCGGTCCGCCCGGACGGTTGCGTCGCCCGGGCGGGCGAGACGGCGGCCGGTGCGGACGCGTGTCCGCCCGGTCGGCCTCCGCTGAGCGGTGCGCCTAGGCGCCGGCCAGCGACAGCTTCACCGCGAAGCCGAGGAACAGCGCGCCGGCCGCCGAGGTGGCCGTCGCCGACAACCGCTTGCGGCGCCGGAAGGCGGCGGCGAGCCGGGTGCCGCCGAAGATCAGCGCGCTGAGGTAGAGGAAGCTGGCGAGCTGGGCGAAGGCACCGAGAACGACGAAGGAGAGGGCCGGGTAGGCGTAGCCCGGGTCTACGAACTGAACGAAGAAGGCGACGAAGAACAGGATCGCCTTGGGGTTGAACAGGCTGACGACGAGGGCACGGCGGAACGGCCGCTCGTCGGCTTCCGCGGCCTGCGCGGCGTCCTCCACGGAGGGCTCCCGCCGGGTCCGCCACATCGCCCACGCGGCCCGCATCATCCCGATCGCCAGCCAGGTCAGATATCCGGCGCCGGCGTACTTCACGATCCCGAACAGCAGGGCGTTGGCCTGCAGGAGGGAGGCGACCCCGGCCGCGGACAGTGTCATCAGCACGGTGTCCCCGCACCACACACCGGCGGCGGCGGTGTAGCCGGGCCGCACTCCGCGGCGGGCGGCGACGGAGAGGACGTAGAGGGAGTTGGGACCGGGCAGCAGGATGATCAGGACCAGGCCTGCCAGATAGGTGGGGAGATCGATGACGCCGAACATGAGAGGGAGTGTCGCACGGGAGTACGACAACGGGCCGGGGCCCCCGGCAGGCGGTCGCCGGCGGGGTCGGCGGACGGTCGCAGGCGGGGTCGGCAGGCGGTCGGTGGCCGCTCGGCCGGGGTCGCAGGTGACCGGCAGACGGTCAGTGGGCGCTCGGCCGGGGTCGCAGGCAGTCGGCAGGTGACCGGCAGACGGTCGATGGCCGCTCGGCCGGGGGCGCAGGCAGTCGGCAGGGTGACCCGTAGACGGCCGGCCGGCGGTCGATGGCCGCTGGGCCGGAGCAGCAGGCAGTCGGCAGGTGACCGGCAGACGGTCAGTGGCCGCTCGGCCGGAGCAGCAGGCAGGCGGCAGGTGACCGGCAGACGGTCGGCGGTCGACGTCCGCTCAGGACGCCGGCCTGCAGGCGCTCAGAACGTGTCGCTCGGGACGTAACTCCCCCACACCTCCCGCAGCGCCCCGCACACCTCCCCCACCGTCGCCCGCAGCCGCAGGGCCTCCTTCATCGGATACAGCACGTTGTCCTGCCCCTCGGCCGCCTTCCGCAGCGCGTCCAGAGCCGAGTCCACCGCCCCCTGGTCCCGCTCGGCCCGCAGCCGGGCCAGCCGTTCCGCCTGCCGGGCCTCGATCGCCGGGTCCACGCGCAGCGGCGCGTACGGCTCCTCCTCGTCCAGCCGGAAGCGGTTGACGCCGACCACCACCCGCTGACCGGAGTCGGTCTCCTGCGCGATGCGGTACGCGTTCCGTTCGATCTCGGACTTCTGGAAGCCCCGCTCGATCGCCGCGACCGCGCCGCCCAGGTCCTCGACCCTGCGCATGAGGGCGACGGCCGCCTCCTCCACGTCGTCCGTCATCCGCTCCACCGCGTAGGAGCCGGCGAACGGGTCCACCGTCGCCGGCACGTCCGTCTCGTAGGCCAGCACCTGCTGCGTACGCAGCGCGAGCCGCGCACTCTTGTCGGTCGGCAGGGCGAGCGCCTCGTCGAAGGAGTTGGTGTGCAGGGACTGGGTGCCGCCGAGGACCGCGCCCAGGGCCTGGACGGCGACCCGGACCAGGTTCACCTCGGGCTGCTGCGCGGTCAGTTGCACGCCGGCCGTCTGGGTGTGGAAGCGCAGCATCAGCGACTTGGGATTGCGGGCGCCGAACTCCTCCCTCATCACCCGCGCCCAGATCCGGCGCGCGGCGCGGAACTTGGCGACCTCCTCCAGCAGGGTCGTACGTGCCACGAAGAAGAAGGACAGGCGCGGGGCGAAGTCGTCCACGTCCATGCCGGCCGCCACCGCGGTGCGGACGTACTCGATGCCGTCGGCCAGGGTGAAGGCGATCTCCTGGACGGGGGAGGCGCCCGCCTCGGCCATGTGGTAGCCGGAGATCGAGATCGTGTTCCACTTCGGGATCTCGGCGGTGCAGTAGCGGAAGATGTCGGCGGTCAGGCGCAGGGACGGCTTGGGCGGGAAGATGTACGTGCCCCGCGCGATGTACTCCTTCAGCACGTCGTTCTGGATCGTGCCGGTCAGGCGCCCGGCCGGGACCCCCTGCTCCTCCGCCACGAGTTGGTGGAGCAGGAGCAGCAGGGCCGCCGGGGCGTTGATCGTCATGGACGTCGAGACCTCGCCCAGCGGGATGCCGTCGAACAGCACCCGCATGTCCTCGATCGAGTCGATCGCCACGCCCACCTTGCCGACCTCACCGTGGGCGAGGGGCGCGTCGGAGTCGTGGCCCATCTGGGTGGGCAGGTCGAAGGCGACGGACAGGCCGGTGGTGCCGTGGGCGATCAGCTGCCGGTAGCGGGCGTTGGACTCGGCGGCCGTGCCGAAGCCCGCGTACTGGCGCATGGTCCAGGGCCGGCCCGTGTACATGGTCGGGTACACCCCGCGGGTGAACGGGTACGCGCCCGGTTCGCCCAGCTTCTCGGCCGGGTCCCAGCCGTTCGGCCCGGGTGGTCCGTAGACCGGCTCGATGGGCAGGCCCGACTCCGACTCACGTGCCATGGATGCCTCCGCAGGACGTCTCGCTCCCCCTCACCATGCCCCGTAGTTCGGCGGCGCTCACGCGGGGAAGCATCCCTCGCATGAGGATCCCGGGCCCGCTCGCCGCCGTACTCGCCTCGGCCGCCGCTCTCGCGGCCCTCTGCGGCTGCACCGTGCAGCCCGCGGACGCCGACGGCAAGCACGGCCTGCCGGTGCGCATCAGCATGCCGTCGGACCGACCCGAACCCACCCGTACGGCCCCGGACCCGCCCGCGGCCGCGGCGCCGCGCGTGCTGTGGTCGCGCGGCGACAGCGGGCCCGGCGTACGGGAGCTGCAGGCGCGGCTGCGCCAGGTGGCGTGGCTGTACGACGGTCCGACGGGGTCGTACGACGATCTGACCGAGCGCGCCGTCGAGGGCTTCCAGGGCAAGCGCGGGCTGCCCCGGACCGGCGAGACGGACGCCGTGACCTGGCAGCGGCTGCTGGCGATGACCCGGCCGCCGGGGAAGTGGGAGCTGTACCTGATGGGCGGTCAGCCCGCCGGCGCGCCCGATCCCCGCTGCCTGTCCGGGCGGGTGCTGTGCATCGACAAGACCACCCGGACGCTGCGCTGGATGGTGGACGGCCGGACCGTGTCGACGGTGGCCGTGCGTTTCGGCGCCCAGTACACCCCGACCCGGGAGGGCGTGTTCCACATCTACTGGAAGTCACGGCACCATGTGTCGACGCTCTACCACTCGCCGATGCCGTACGCGATGTTCTTCAGCGGCGGCCAGGCGGTGCACTACTCGTACGACTTCGCGGCGCGCGGTTACGCGGGCGGCTCGCACGGGTGCGTGAACGTGCGGGACGAGACGGCGGTCGCCCGGTTGTTCGCCGAGGTGCGGGTCGGCGACAAGGTCGTCGTCCACTGGTGAGGGCCGGGCCGCCGGCGCGGGATGCGCGGGGGGTGCTTTGCGGGGCGCGGGCGGGACCGGGGGAACGTGTCCCGCCCGCGCCGTGTGCACGAGCCGTAGGTACGGGGGGAACCCCGGCTCGGTGCGACGGCCGATGACCAGTCGGCTCACTCAGTACTGCGCCACGGGCTCCAGAAACGTCACACCCAGCGCGGAAAATTTCCTCCGGCTCACGAAACCGCAGGTCAGAAGCGTCGGCGGTCTCCAGGAACGGCGCGGGGCCGACCGGGGCCGGTCACTGTGCGGTGTGCGCGGAGCCGACCGGGGCCGGTCACTGCGCGGTGTGCGCGGGGCCGACCGGGGCCGGTCACTGCCCGGTGTACGCGGGGCCGACCAGGGCCGGTCACGGCGCGGTGTGCGTGGGGCCCGATGCCGGGGTCACCGGCGCCGGGCGCCGGGCGGGGTGGCCGGAGTGGGCCGGGGCGGGGGTGGCGCCGGATCCTTCGCGGCTGAGGCTGCGCTGCGCGGGGCGGCCGCGGTCGGCGGGAACGGGCAGGGCACCGTGGCGCCGGTCCCCGCCGCCGCGATGCCGGTCGTCGCGGCCGTGACGCCCGTGGCCGCCTCGGTCCTTGCCGGGGTGGGCGTCCCCGTCGCCGCCCGGGTCGTCCCCCTGTTCGCCGCTCTTGCCGTGGCCCTTGTCCTTGCCCGCGCCGCGCTTGCCCGCGCCGCCCTCGCCGTTGCCCTTGTCCTCGCCGCCCTTGCCGGCCTCGCCCCGGCCGCCGGCCTTCGCGTCGCCCTTGCCGCCGTTCGTGGGGCCCGAGAACGGAGTTCCAGCGGTCAGGACGGTCTTGCAGAACTTGTCGACGCGCGCGGAGCCGCCCGCCAGACGCGCCAGCGCGCGCTTGCGGCCGGCGTCCAGCTCCCTGCCGTCCCGGACGGCGCGGCAGGCCGCGGCGGCGGCCGGCGAGTCGGCTCCGGCGCCCCCGGAGAACGCGCCGGAGCCTGAGTCGGCGCTCGGGCCGCCGTCCCCGTCCGGTCCGACGGCCTGGTCGGAGGCGTCGCCGCGAGAGGCGGGCGCGCCGGGGCCGCTGGGCGTGCCGGGGCCGCCGCCGGGCGTGGCGTGCGGGGAGGCGGAGCCGAGTGGCTGCCCGGAGGTCTCGGGGGTGACGGACGCGGCGGGCCCGGGGTGTTCGTCACGGAACGGCGTGGGCAGCACCCCGCTGCCGGCGGCGACGCCGACCCCGCCGAGCGTGCCCGCGACCACCGCGGCCGCGAGGGCGAGGCGCACCGGGCGGGCCCAGCGGGGGCGCCGGAGCGGGATTCCGCTACGGCCCGGTCCCGCGATGCGGATGAGGCCCACCTCGGCACCGTGGGCGGGTGTGCCGGTGCTCCGGCCCGGGGCGCCGTCGGCGCGGGCCGCGGTGGCGCGCTCGGCCTCGGCCGCCTCCCGCGCCTTGCGGAACGCGGCCAGGGCGGCGTACTCACCGGGGAGTTCACCAGGGGTGCGGGCCGCCTCGGCGGACAGCGCGCCGAGCAGCTCGGACAGGGGTTCGGCCTGGTCACGCCCGGAGGCGTCGACGGCTTCCAGCGGCTCACCACGCAGCAGACGTTCTGCCGTTCGACGGTTCAGCCACTTGTATCGCTCGTCGGCCATCACATGTCCTTCTGCGTCCGCGCACGCGTATGCGTCACAGTTGCGGACGTCACCGCGCCCCGGCGCGGTTCTCGCTGGGGTGGCAGCGCGTCGAGCCCGCCCGCCGATTCCGCATCGTCGGCGAGCAGCTCCGCGAGCCGCTTCAGGCCGCGGTGCGCGGCGGTGCGTACCGCACCGGCGCGTTTGCCGAGCGTCTCGGCGGCGGTCTTGGCGTCGAGCCCCACCACCACCCGCAGGACGACCGCTTCGGCCTGGTCCTGCGGGAGCCGGGCGATGAGGGAGAGGGCGCTGCCGGTGGCCAGGGCCTCGATGGCCTCACCCGCCGTGTCGGACTCGGCGGCCCGGCCGGTCAGCTCCGTCTCGTCGCCGCCGATGGCGGGGCGGCGGCCGCGCATGCGGATGTGGTCCAGGGCGCGATTGCGGGCGATCCGGGCGGCCCAGCCGCGGAACCGGTCGGCGTCGCCGCTGAACCGGTCGAGGTCGCGGGCGATCTGCAGCCAGGCCTCGGAGGCCACGTCCTCGGCGTCCGGGTCGCCGACCAGCGTGCGCACGTATCCGAGCAGCCGTGGCTGCACCGCGCGGTACACCACACGGAACGCGGTCTCGTCACCGTCCTGTGCTGCACGTACTGCGGCGGTCAGCTCCGCGTCGTCCCCCAGCACCGCACTCCCTTGAACGCCTGTCTTCGGTCGGCGCGAAAGGCACGTTACGGCGTGAAACCGCTGCCCGTCCATGTCCGTAGAAGATGCAACTAACTCGTGACCAGGCACGAATGTGCGCAGGGTGAGCTTCGGGTGTGCCGGGGTGTGACAGAAAACGCACTCATGGCGCTGAAGGAGGTACGGGCCGTGAACGGTCCGTACGCGCGACGGCCGGGGCCTCTCCTGTGGGGGGTGGCGGCCCCGGCCGTTGCCCCGTCGGGTACGGCCCGCGGGCGTCGGCGTTCGCTCCCTGGGCGGGCTGTGGCCGGGACGCCCGTCAACGGGAACCGGCCGCACGGCCGTTCGGGGCCCAGTCGTCCCGGGGCCGGGTCCGCGCCCGGTGCGCCCCCGCCTCACGGGCGGCCCGGAAGGCGGCCACGGCCCGGCGCTCGGCCTCCCGGGCAGGCCCGGACACGCCGCCGTCCGCACGCAGCACCGCACCGAACCGCGTCTCGAATCCGGGCAGCCGCGGCAGTCCGGGCGGTCCGGGGACGGCGGACGGGCCGCCGGTGCCGTGCCGTTGCGCCATGTCCGCCACCGGTCCCGTCCTCGTCCCGCACGCCGGGCCGTTCGCCTCCCGGCCGTGTGCACTCACTCCGACTCCCCCAGCGCCCGGGGCTCCGCATCCGTCACACCCTCGTCCGCCGCACTGGTCGCACCCTCGTCCGCCGCGCTCGTCGCACCCTCGTCCGCCGCGCTCGTCGCACCCCCGTCCGCCGCGCCCGGCGGGCCCAGTTGCCGGGCCAGCCGGCGCAGCCCGCGGTGGGCGGCCGTGCGGACGGCGCCGGGACGCTTGCCGAGAACGCGTGCGGCGGACGGCCCGTCGAGGCCGACGACCACCCGCAGCAGCACGGCCTCGGCCTGGTCCCGCGGCAGTGCCCGCACCAGTGCCAGCGCCCGCTCGGTGGACAGGGACTCCAGGGCCTGGTCGTGCGTGCTGTGCCGGCCGGGCAGGTCCAGGGCGGCCTGATCGAGCGCGGCCGGCCGGGGCCGGGTGCGCCGGCGGCGCAGCTGGTCCAGGGCCCGGTGCCGGGCGATGGTGGCGGTCCAGCCGCGGAATCCGGCGCCGTCGCCCTTGAACCGGCCGAGGTCCCGGGCGATCTCCAGCCAGGCCTCGGACGCCACGTCCTCGGCGTCGTCGCCGACCAGGCCCCGCAGGTATCCGAGCAGCGCGGGCTGCACGATCCGGTAGGCCACCGCGAAGGCGGCCTCGTCCCCCTCCTGGGCCCGCGCGACGGCCGCGCCCAGCTCCGCGTCCCGCGGCTGCGGTCGGCGTTCCCCTCCCTGGCCCAAGACGTCCTCGTTCGTGCCGAGTCATGGCCACCGCGGGCGTCCCTCGGGGTGCGCCTCGCTGCCGCCGTGTCCGCGTCCTCCACGATCATCAGCGCCGGGTCCCGCGGAAGTGTCACAGCCGGGCCGGGGGCCCGGGACGTCCGCGACCGCGGCAGGCGCACCCCGGCGTCCGGGGCGGACCGGATCAGCCGAGGGCGGTCGCGTCGCGGCAGAGCAGGCGCAGCGAGCCGTGGCCGGTGAAGCAGCGCCGGGCCTCGTCGATGGGGTCCCACAGCCGGCCGTCGGGAGTGCGCACCCAGTGCTCCCCGCCGGTCGTCCACCACTCGGCGCCGGTCCGGCGCACGATCACCTCGCCGGCGTAGGCGCCGAAGGCGCGCAGCGCGCTCTCCACCGCTGCGTACGGCGGCTGCTCATGGCGTATCTCCTCGATGATCCGGTCCACCCGCCACAGGCTCTGCGCCGAGTAGTCGAGCCGTATCCGCGCCCCCTCACGCATGGTCGCGACCGCGTCCGCCGCCCACCGCTCTGGCTTCGCCGCGGCGTGCGGCCTGGTCTGCTGCTGTGCTGTCACGTACTGGGCTGTCACATAGGGAAAAGCGAGCCGGGAGGGGGATCCGTCACCGGATTCGGCGACGTTTCGCCAACCGGCGCAGGACCGCCCCATGTCCACCGCACGACAGTCACAGGACCCGCCCGGCCACGGGGTTTGAACCACGGAAGCGGCTTCTGCCGGGGGCGGGAGCAGACGGGGGGGCGGGAGCAGACGGTGGTGCCCAGCGGCTTGCGTCCCCGAGTCCTACGCCCTGGAGTCCTGCGCCCCGGAGTCCTGCGCCTCCGGGTCCACGGTGCCCCGGGCCCGGCGGGAGACCACCGCGCGCAGGACGCGGCGGCCCTCGACCGAGACTTCGCGGGCGTGGCGCAGGCCGTGTGCGCCGTGGCCGGCGAGGAGTTCCAGGACGGCGACCTGCCGGCGCAGCTCGGCGGCGACCAGCGGCTGGAGATCCTCCGCGGCACCCGCGCGCCCGGCGGCGAGGCCGTCCTCGTCCGTGGTGCCGGTGGCGGGGTCGAGCAGCCGGTGGACCCGCAGGGAGGCGACCGAGCAGGCGTCGGCCCACGGCCGTACCGTGCCGGCGGTGCGCTCGGCCGGGGCCGCGTCCAGCATGCGGCGGGTGAGCCGGGCGGCCTCGTCCTCGGCGGACGGCGCGGTGCCGAGCGCGGCACGCGCCTTTTCCAGGCCCTCGCCCCAGTCGGAGCCGTCGGCGAGGGCCGCCCACAGCGGGCGGAGCAGTTCGTCGTCACCGCCGAGCAGGGGCAGGCACCGATCCAAACAAGCCAAGCCGCTGGCGGCCAGTCCGCGCTCGTCGGCCTGCGCGATCAGTTCCACCAGGCTCATCAAAGCCTCCCTCGCCTGGGCACCGCCCGGTACGGAGCCCGCACTTCCCCTTACTGCGTGCGACGGCCCAGGAGTGTCACTGCCGAAGCGTTTCAGCCAAGTGCCGGGGTCGGCAGCGGGCCCGCGAGGACCTTGCGGCCCTGCGGGGCGGTCAGTTCGAGGACCACCACGACGCCGAGCACGGCGGCCACCACGTCGAGCACGTCACCGACGAGCGTCAGCCGGGCCGCGTCGCACGGTTCCGACGCCGTCCCGGCCCGCCCCCGACCGGGAGGTTCCGGGGCGGGCGGCGAAGAGGGAGACGAGCCACATCGTCCACCGGGCGTCGACCACCGTGTGCCCGGCCGCTCACCCCAGGGGGCGCCGGCGTCCCAGCCGTCCAGGACGATCCGGTGGCGTGGGCGCAGCGGTGGCGCAGGGTGTTGTCGGCCGCCGCGCTGAAGTCGCGGCGGCGCACGCAGAGCACGCCGGGATCCCCGGGACGAGGACGGAAGCGGGAGGGCGACGGAACTCACGCGGCTCGCGTGGCTCTCCCCCCTGAGCCGGTGCGCGCGTCGAAACCGCCGGAACCTGCGTTCCGGGACCGTCCTCCGTCCACGCGTCTCCCGGCGCGGGCCTCAGCCCAGCCGGCCCGCCAGCCGCTGGAAGTCGGCCCAGGTCAGTGCCGGCTTGCCCGGGTCCCACAGCTTCTGCACGGTGGCCCGCAGCGGCATCCGGATCCCGGCGGCGACCTGGTCCTGCGTCTGCGCGTTGGGGAAGTCGCCCCACACGGCGAACGTCCCGCCGAGGACCTGCCCGTCGTAGCGCGCCGGCACGGCGGTCGTGCCGCGCACCACCCGCGGGTTCCACTGCTCGTATATGCGCTGCCCCGTCGGATACACGAAGGTCTGCGGCTGCCCGAGCACGTAGTACAGGAACTCGTCGTTGTAGTTGATCATCTTCCGCCCCGCGGCCAGGTACTCCACCGGCTCCCGGGCGCCGATCTCCTTGCCGGTCCAGTAGGCGACCTGGAGGTCCCCGGCGGGCTGCACGGAGGTGCCCCGGAAGAAGCCGTCGTTCCAGGCCCGGATGGTCTTGTGGTGGGGGCGGACGGTGTCGGCGCGGTCGTTGAGCCACTGCGTGGTGAGGTCGGCGACGGTGCCGCCGGAGCCGTAGGCCCGCCGCGCGGCCGCGGCCAGCTGCGGATAGGAGGCCTGCGGGTCCTTCACGGTCAGCGCCTGGTACTCGTCGCCGCCGAGATGCCACTGGCCGCCGGTGAACAGGCCCGCGTACTCGTTCAGCAGATCGTCGACGATCTTCGCGGCGGCCGGGTTGGAGATGTCGACCGCGCCCCTGGTCGCCACCCCGTTCGCGTTGCGCAGCTGCAGGTCCGGGTGGGCGGCGATGACGGCGCCCAGGTGTCCCGGCGAGTCGATCTCGGGCACGACGGTGATGTGCCGGCTGTTCGCCAGGTCCACGATCCTCTTGACCTGCGCCTTGGTCAGGTGGTCCGGGGAGACGATCTCGGGGTGGGTGCTGGACTCGATCCGGAAGGCCTGGTCGTCGGAGAAGTGCAGCCCCAGCTCGTTGTACTTCAGATCGCCCAGCTCGCGGACGCGGTCCTCGATCCAGGACTCGCTGTACGGCTTGCGCGCGATGTCCACCATGAACCCGCGCACCGGTTTGGCGGGCTCGTCCCGCACGACCCCCTCCGGGGCCGTGCCCCCGCCGTGGACCTCCTGCTTCAGCGTGCGGGTGCCGTAGAAGACCCCGGCCTGGGCCGGCCCGCTGATGTCGACCCGCCCGCCGCGGACGGTCATCGTGTACGACTCCGGGTTCCCGCCCGCGCCGCCGAGCGCGAGCCGCACGTCACCGGCCCGCGCGTCGTTCTTCTGGCCGCCGTAGGCCAGTCCCAGCTCACCGGCCAGCAGCCGGCCCTCGTCGGCCAGCCCGGCGTCGCTCACCACCACCCGCTCGCCCCGCTGCGGCTTCCAGCCGGGGCCGCGCGCCGCCGTGTGGGAGCGCACCGCGGGGATCGTGCGGGGCGCCTGCGACAGCGGATAGGACGGGGTCGGCGACGGACTCGCCGACGGCGCTGCCCGGTGTCCGGAGCCGGACACCCGGTCGGAGGACTGGCGCGCACCTCCCTCCGCGTTCGCGCCGTCCCCGTTCGCCGAGGCCCACACGCCCACGCCCGTGCCGAGCGCGACGGTGCCGACGAACGCGGCGGCCACCACCGCGCGCTTCCGTATCACCTGCTGCGCCGTGTCCCGGCGCTTGTGCTGGTTCACTCTGCCAACGTACGACCGATCGCCGCCTCGTTCGTCACCCAGGCGTTCCGAAACTCTGCCGTCCGGGTGAAATTCGGGCATCGCGCGGACACACAGTGACCATTCTCGATAACCTGACGACACATCTTTCACAGCATCCCCTGCCACACCGCATGTGACGCGAGGACCCACGCTGCCCGCCCACCGTCTCCCGCATCTCCCCACGCCCCTGGACGCCTTCAACGGCGCCCCGGCCGACGAGGCCCGCACCCTCCTGCAGCACTGCCTGCACAGCCCGTGCTGGGCCCACCGGCTCGCGGAGCACCGCCCCTACCCCGACCTGGACGCCCTCCTGGCGGCCGCGGACGAGGCGGCCTACGACCTGTCCCCGGCCGATCTGTCGGAGGCGCTGGCCGGGGAGTCGCTGCCCGAGCTGCCCGAGGACGCCTACTCGGCGGCCCACATGGCCCTGAGCGCGGCGAACGCGGCCTACGAGGCGAGATTCGGACACGCGTTCGTCATCTCTCTGGGTGATGTCCCTCCGGACGAGGCCCTCGACCGCATCCTGGAGGCCATTCGGTCACGATTGGTGAACGATCCGGAGGAGGAGCGGGTCGTGGCCGCGGACGAGCTGCGGCGCCTCGCGAGGGGCCGGCTGGAGGAGTTCCTGCGGGCCGCGGGGAGCTGCGCGGCCGGTCAGGGCGCGCCCACCACCGGAAAATAGCCGCGCAGACCGGGCCGAATGCCGCATCTGTAGCCCGTCCGGTGCCACTTTGATCACACAGTCAGGCCCCCCGTCGGGCACGGCGCGGCGCCTCGCTACGATGCTGGGGGCCGGTGGACCGTACCCGGCCGG
This sequence comes from Streptomyces sp. NPDC096012, assembly GCF_040426375.1. Taxonomy (NCBI): domain Bacteria; kingdom Bacillati; phylum Actinomycetota; class Actinomycetes; order Kitasatosporales; family Streptomycetaceae; genus Streptomyces; species Streptomyces sp. NPDC096012. The sequence continues at coordinate 166,087 of NZ_JBEOTD010000007.1, read as the reverse complement.
GCCCGACCGACAGTGAAGCCGGCGCGGCCCTAGTCCCCGCTCCCGGAGGGTTCTTCCGTGCCGGCTGGAACGCTGTACCGCGGCCGGGAAGGAATGTGGTCCTGGGTGGCTCATCGAGTCACCGGCGTCCTCATCTTCTTCTTCCTGTTCGTCCATGTCCTGGACACCGCTCTCGTGCGTGTCTCCCCTGAGGACTACGACAAGGTCGTAGCCACGTACAAGACGCCGATCGTGGCGCTGTTGGAGTACGGCCTCGTAGCCGCCGTCCTCTTCCACGCGCTCAACGGCCTGCGTGTCATCGCCGTCGACTTCTGGTCGAAGGGCCCGCGCTACCAGAAGCAGATGTTCTGGTCCGTCGCCATCGTCTGGGCCGTCCTGATGGGCGGGGCGGTCTACCCCGTCCTCGGCCACGCCGCTCGTGTTCTGTTCGGGAGCTGACGCCCATGTCCACGACTGAAGTCTCCTCCGGAGTCGGCCCCGTCGAGGGCGCCCCCGTGTACACCGTCGACAACCCCGCCCCGTTCATCGAGGCGCCGCGCAAGCGCACCAAGAAGTCCCCGAAGTCCACCCGGGGCAACTTCGAGATGGCGGCCTGGCTGTTCATGCGCCTGTCCGGCATCGTGCTGGTCGTGCTGGTCATCGGCCACCTGCTGATCCAGCTGGTGCTGGACGGCGGCGTGTCCAAGATCGGCTTCGCCTTCGTGGCCGGCCGCTGGGCGTCCCCGTTCTGGCAGCTCTGGGACCTGCTGATGCTGTGGCTCGCGATGCTGCACGGCGCCAACGGCCTGCGCACGGTCATCAACGACTACGCCGAGCGGGCGAACACCCGGCTGTGGCTCAAGGGCCTGCTCTACACCGCCACGGTGTTCACCATCCTGCTGGGCACGCTGGTGATCTTCACCTTCGACCCGAACATCCGCTAGGCACGGGGCTGCGAGAATCATGAAGATCCACAAGTACGACACCGTCATCGTCGGCGCCGGTGGCGCGGGCATGCGCGCCGCCATCGAGGCGACGAAGCGCAGCCGCACCGCCGTGCTGACCAAGCTCTACCCCACCCGCTCCCACACGGGCGCCGCGCAGGGCGGCATGGCCGCCGCGCTCGCCAACGTGGAGGAGGACAACTGGGAGTGGCACACCTTCGACACGGTCAAGGGCGGTGACTACCTGGTCGACCAGGACGCCGCCGAGATCCTGGCGAAGGAGGCCATCGACGCCGTCCTCGACCTGGAGAAGATGGGCCTGCCGTTCAACCGGACGCCGGACGGGAGGATCGACCAGCGCCGCTTCGGCGGGCACTCCCGCAACCACGGTGAGGCCCCGGTCCGCCGGTCCTGCTACGCCGCGGACCGCACCGGCCACATGATCCTCCAGACGCTGTACCAGAACTGCGTCAAGGAGGGCGTGGAGTTCTTCAACGAGTTCTACGTCCTGGACCAGCTGATCACCGAGGTCGACGGCGTCAAGCGGTCGGCCGGCGTGGTGGCGTACGAGCTGGCCACCGGCGAGATCCACATCTTCCAGGCGAAGGCCGTGATCTACGCCTCCGGTGGCACCGGCAAGTTCTTCAAGGTGACCTCCAACGCGCACACCCTCACCGGTGACGGCCAGGCCGCCGTCTACCGCCGGGGTCTGCCGCTGGAGGACATGGAGTTCTTCCAGTTCCACCCGACCGGCATCTGGCGCATGGGCATCCTGCTCACCGAGGGCGCCCGCGGTGAGGGCGGCATCCTGCGCAACAAGGACGGCGAGCGCTTCATGGAGAAGTACGCGCCGGTCATGAAGGACCTCGCCTCCCGTGACGTCGTCTCCCGCTCCATCTACACGGAGATCCGCGAGGGCCGCGGCTGCGGTCCCGAGGGCGACCACGTCTACCTGGACCTGACGCACCTGCCGCCGGAGCAGCTGGACGCCAAGCTCCCGGACATCACCGAGTTCGCGCGCACCTACCTCGGCATCGAGCCCTACACGGACCCGATCCCGATCCAGCCGACCGCGCACTACGCGATGGGCGGCATCCCGACCAACGTCGAGGGTGAGGTCCTCGCGGACAACACCACCGTCGTCCCGGGCCTGTACGCGGCCGGCGAGGTCGCCTGCGTGTCGGTGCACGGCGCCAACCGCCTCGGCACCAACTCGCTGCTGGACATCAACGTCTTCGGCCGCCGCGCCGGCATCGCCGCCGCCGAGTACTCGGCGAAGGCGGACTTCGTCGAGCTGCCCGAGGCACCGGAGTCCCTGGTCGTCGAGCAGATCGAGCGGCTGCGCACCTCCACCGGCAACGAGCGGGTGGCCACGATCCGCCGCGAGCTGCAGGAGACCATGGACGCCAACGTCATGGTGTTCCGCACCGAGCAGACGATCAAGACGGCCGTCGAGAAGATCGCCGAGCTGCGCGAGCGGTACAAGAACGTGTCGATCCAGGACAAGGGCAAGCGGTTCAACACGGACCTCCTCGAGGCGATCGAGCTGGGCAACCTGCTCGACCTCGCCGAGGTCATGGCGGTGTCCGCCCTCGCCCGCAAGGAGTCCCGCGGCGGTCACTACCGCGAGGACTACCCGAACCGCGACGACGTCAACTTCATGCGCCACACCATGGCGTACCGCGAGGTCGGCGCCGACGGTTCGGAGACCGTCCGTCTCGACTACAAGCCGGTCGTCCAGACCCGCTACCAGCCGATGGAGCGTAAGTACTGATGGCTACCCCTGTTCTGGACAAGGCGGACGCGGCCGGCCAGCCCGAGCCCGGCTTCGCCGACTCCCCCTACATCACGGTCACCTTCCGCATCCGCCGGTTCAACCCGGAGGTCTCGGCGGAGGCGGTCTGGGAAGACTTCCAGCTGGAGATCGACCCCAAGGAGCGGGTCCTCGACGGCCTCCACAAGATCAAGTGGGACATCGACGGCACCCTGACCTTCCGCCGCTCGTGCGCGCACGGCATCTGCGGCTCGGACGCGATGCGGATCAACGGCAAGAACCGCCTTGCCTGCAAGACGCTGATCAAGGACATCAACCCCGAGAAGCCGATCACGGTCGAGCCCATAAAGGGCCTGACGGTCCTGAAGGACCTGATCGTGGACATGGAGCCGTTCTTCCAGGCGTACCGGGACGTCATGCCGTTCCTGATCACGAACGACACCAACGAGCCGACCCGCGAGCGGCTGCAGTCCCCCGAGGACCGCGCGCGCTTCGACGACACCACCAAGTGCATCCTGTGCGCCGCGTGCACGTCGTCCTGCCCGGTGTTCTGGAACGACGGCCAGTACTTCGGCCCGGCCGCGATCGTCAACGCCCACCGCTTCATCTTCGACTCGCGTGACGACGCCGGCGAGCAGCGGCTGGAGATCCTCAACGACCGCGACGGTGTGTGGCGTTGCCGCACGACCTTCAACTGCACGGACGCCTGCCCGCGCGGTATCGAGGTCACGAAGGCCATCCAGGAAGTGAAGCGCGCCCTGATCACGCGCCGCTTCTGATCCCACCGCAGCACGCCCGAGGGCCCCGTCTCCGACAGGAGGCGGGGCCCTCGGGCGCGTTCGGGCAGCGTCAGCCGCGCAGCGGGTTGCCCTGCTTGTCCGTGCGGTCGTTGCTGGTCAGGAACAGGATGCCGTCGATCAGCGCCCAGAAGCCGAGGCCGCCGCAGGTGAACAGCTGGGCCAGGGCGATGCCCGTGGAGCCGACGTAGAAGCGGCCGGCGCCGAAGCTGCCGAGGAAGAGCTGCAGGATGCCCGCGACGATCTTCGACTTGTCGGAGTACGGACGGCCCTGCGGGTCGACGCCGTACGGGGCCTGCGGAGTGGGGACGGACATGTTCGTGCTCCTGGAATGCCGTGGATGACGGAAGTGAGGAGCCCCGGGGACGGGGTGCTCCGATGTGCGCGCAGGGGAGAACCCGGCGCGGTACACGACCGCCGTCCCCCTGTGTCCGCGAGTCTAGAGAGTGTAAAGAACGAAAAATGGCCAGGGTGGCCGATTGTTCGTCTTTCGTGATCATCTCGCGGCCGGCACCGTGCGGGCGCCGGCCGGGGGTCACCCGACGAGGTTGCGAACGACCGTCCAGACGAGGGCGATTGCCGGTACGGCCAGCTGCACCCACCGGGCCGGCCGGGGGCGCCAGGCGCGCCCGTGCAGCCCCTCCCACGTCCAACGGCCCCACAGCGCCAGCGCGAAGGGCGCGGCGAGCAGCAGGGCGCGGTTGTCCAGCCACGCCTGGGCGAGGTGACCGTGCATCAGGTCGTAGACCATGCGTGTGCCGCCACAGGCCGGGCAGAGCAGGCCGGTGACGAGGTGGAACGGGCACCGGGGCAGGAACTGGCCCGGCCGGTGCGGGTCGGTGCCGTAGAGGTGGACCAGCCCCGCCGCGCCCGCGACGAGCACCGCCACCGGTGCGGTCGCGGGACGGCGCAGCAGGGGCCGGCCCAGCACATCAGCCACGCAGGATCCGCCCCTGACCGTCGGTGTGGCTGTCGCCGACCAGCAGCATGATGCCGTCGATGAGCGCCCAGATGCCGAAGCCGCCGCAGGTGAACAGCTGCGCCAGACCCATGCCGACGCTGCCTATGTAGAACCGGCCCACGCCCAGGGTGCCGAGGGTCAGCTGGAGCACACCGGCGACGATCTTCGACTTGTCGGAGTAGGGCCGCCCGTAGAGGTCGTAGCCGTAGGGGGCGTTCGGGTCGCCGGTGTAGGTCCCGGGCGGGGGCATGTAGGCCCCGGGGGCGGGGTAGCCGGCCGGCGGATAGCCGCCTTGCGGGTAGCCGCCCTGCGGCTGGCCCCCCTGGGGGGCGCCCGCCGGATAGCCGGGGGGCTGGGGGTAGCCGTATCCGGGCTGGGGCGGCTGCTGCGGCTGTTCGGTCACGGTCGTTCTCCGGTGGCCTTGACTGGACTGACTTGGCTGACCGTCGGATGGCCGGATATACGGTGTTCGACGGCGAAGGCACATCTTGCCGGAGATCAACTGCCCCTGAGAAGTCGTTTCCGGCACGGACCGGGCACACGGCACCGGCAATGTCCGTTTCCGGTCGACATGACACCTAATCTGATGGCATGTCAGACGACCAGTCCTACGAGCTGCTCGGTTTCGACAACGTGCTGCTGCCCGTCGGTGACCTCGCCGACGCGATCGGATTCTACGAGCGGGCCGGGTTCACCGTCGGATTCCGGTTCGACGAGGCCGGGATCGCGCTGCTGAAGGTCGGCGCGGAGACGCCCGGCATCCTGCTGCGCGCCGAGGAGGCGGTGGCGCACCGGTCGCCGCCCTGGCCCTCGCCCCGCATCTGGCTGGAGGTGCCGGACGCGCGGGTGGCGGCGCGGGAGCTGGCCGCGGCGGGCATCGAACCCCTCGACGGGGTGTTCCCGGTGGCCACCGGCTGGACCGTGGAGATCGCCGACCCCTGGGGCAACATCCTCGGCCTCACGGACTACACCAAGCGCCCGGAACTGGGCCGCAGGGCCTGACCGGCCGGTCCGGGGTCCCTGACCGTGCCTCAGCCCGCCCACCGGCCGTCCGCGGGCCCGGGACTCCGACCGTCCGCCGGCCCGGGACTCCACCCGTCCGCCGGCCCCCCGCCGACCCGGAACTCCACCCGTCCGCCGTTGACTTGAACACGTTCAAAAACGGGTCTACAGTCATTCCCGTCAGCGTTTTGAACGCGTTCAAGAAGGGGTGGGGCATGGACCGCACCGTCATCGCCTACGTCATCTACCTGGTCGTCAGCATCGCGCTGACCGCCTGGGTGGCCCGCACGCTCAGCCGCAACGGCCGGATCTTCCTCTCCGACGTACTGCACGGCGACGAGAAGCTCGCGGACGCCGTCAACCACCTGCTGGTGGTGGGTTTCTACCTGGTCAACCTGGGCTTCGTGGCGCTGTACCTGAGCGGCGACGCGACGATCGAGGACACCCGCGGCATCTTCGAGGCCCTGTCGACCAAGCTCGGCGTGGTGCTGCTGGTGCTCGGCGTGATGCACCTGGCCAACGTGTACGTGCTCAACAGGATCCGCCGGCGCGGGGTGATGGAGCGGGAGCAGCGGCCTCCCGTCACCCCGCAGGAGTGGGTCGCTCCGGCGGCCGGCGCGTGACGGTCATGACCGGCGTGACGAACACGGCGGACCGGGGCGCCGCGAGCGCCCCGGTCCGCGGGCTGACCGTCCTGTACGAGGCCGAGTGCGCCCTGTGCACCCACCTGCGCCGCTGGCTGACACGGCAGTCGCAGCTGGTGCCGCTGGAGCATGTACCGGCCGGCTCCGCCGAGGCGCGCGGCCGCTTCCCCGGGCTCGACCACCGCGCCACCCTGGACGAGATCACCGTCGTCGGCGACCGCGGGCAGGTCTACCGGGGCTCCCGCGCCTGGATCGTCGTCCTGTGGGCCCTGCGCGAGCACCGCCCGCTCGCCCACCGGCTCGCCGCCCCGGCCGGTGCCGTGCCGGCCCGGGACGCGGTGCTCGCCGCCGCGAAATGGCGCGGTGCGCAGGGGCGGGGACCGGGCCCGGCGCGCCGCCGGGGGCGGCAGGTGGGCGGCGCGCCCTGGCGCGGCGCACCGTGGGGCGGGCAGGCGTACGGCAGCGCGGACGGCTGGGTGTACCGCCCGGACTCCGGCTGGAGCCACGAGCCGGCGACCTGCTCCGACGGCGCCCGCCCCAGTCGTTAGGCTCTTCTACCGTGCCCGCGAAGAACGACGGCCCGGCAGCGGCCGGCCCCCAGAGCAGCAAGTCCGAGCAGACCCGCGCGCTGATCCTGGAGACCGCGATGCGGTTGTTCCAGGAGAGCGGGTACGACAAGACGACCATGCGGGCCATCGCCAAGGAGGCCGGGGTCTCCGTGGGCAACGCCTACTACTACTTCGCGGGCAAGGAGCACCTGATCCAGGGGTTCTACGACCGGATCGCCACCGAACACCAGGTGGCGGTCCGGGAGGTCCTGGACCGGGAGACCGACCTGGAGGCGCGGCTGGCCGGCGTCCTGACCGCCTGGCTGGACATCGCCAGGCCCTACCACGAGTTCGCCGTGCAGTTCTTCAAGAACGCCGCCGACCCCGACAGCCCGCTCAGCCCCTTCTCCCCGGAGAGCGAGCACGCGCGCGAACAGGCGATCAGCGTGCACCGGGAGGTACTGGCCGGCTCCAGGTCCAAGGTGGCGCCCGAACTGCGGGACGTGCTGCCGGAGTTGATGTGGCTCTCACAGATGGGGCTGGTCCTGTACTGGGTCTTCGACCGCACGGAGGGGCGCGAGCGCAGCTACCGGCTGGCGCGGCGCGGGGCCCGGCTGACGGCGCGCGGGGTCGCCCTGGCCCGGTTCCGCGTCCTGCGCCCGCTCGTCCTGGAGATCCACGAGCTGTTCACGGACTTCCTCCCGGGCATGACGAAGGCACTGCCGGACCCGGGACGCAGACGGGACGAGTGATCACTTCCGGGTGAAGAAACGGGAACGGGACGCGGGCCCGGTCTCAGCGCACGCAGAGGCCGGACCCGGCACAAGTCCCTGGGAGGGGCTCAGATCCAGCCCAGCCGCCACAGCCGGAACACGCCCGTGCCGTCGTCCAGGTACTGGCCGCCGCCCACGTCCTGGGTGCTGACCACGTACTCCTTGCGCTGCCACAGCGGGATCAGCGGCACGTCCTGGGCCACGTCGGTCTGGAGGTCGCGGAAGTCGCCCGCCACCCGGCTGCGGTCGGCGAACTGCCGGCTGTCCAGGATGAGATGGTCGACCAGCTTGTTGCTGTACCCGGTGCTCATCGTGGAGCCGGTGCCCACGAGCGGGCCGCCGAAGGTGTCCGGGTCGGGATAGTCGGCCACCCAGCCGACCGCCCAGGCGTCCATCTTCCCCGCGGCCCAGCGCTTCTGGAAGTCGGTCCACTCGTAGCCCCTGACGTCGACCTTGAACAGGCCGTCCGCCTCCAGCTGCTTCTTCAGGGCCGCGGCCTCCTCCGCGCCGGCGCCGCGGCCGACGCCGTAGCCCAGGGTGAACCGTACCGGCAGGCTCACCCCGGCCTCGGTGAGCAGCGCGCGCGCCTTCTTGGGGCTCCGCGCCGGGTAGCCGTCGAAGAACGACGTGGTGTGGCCGATGATGCCGGTCGGGACCAGCGAGTACAGCGGATCGACCGTGCCCTCGTAGACCGTCGCGGCCAGCTCCTCGCGGTTGACCAGCCAGGCCATCGCGCGCCGCACGCGCGCGTCGTGCAGCGGGGAGGCGGCGCGGGTGTTGAGGTACAGGTTGCGGGTCTCGGAGCTGTCGGACTCGGTGACCCGGATGTCGGGGTCGCTCGGGTTCAGCTGCGACAGCACGTCCGGCGACAGCGTCCGGGTGGCGACATCGACCTGCCGGGCCTTCCAGGCGCCGTCGAGTTTCCGGGAGTCGGGGTAGTAGCGCAGCGCGATGGGGCGGCCGGTGCCGCTGAGGTAGCCCCTGTAGTGCGTGTTCGGCTCGAGGTCGGCCTTCTCGTCCTTGGTGTAACCCGTCAGCCGGTACGGCCCCGTGCCGTCGACCGCGGAGCCGGAACGCAGCGCGCCGGCCGGGTACTTGTCCTTGTCGACGATCGAACCGGCGCCCGTGGCGACCTTCAGCGGGAAGGTGGCGTCCGGCGAGGACAGGTGGAAGGTGACCGTCTTGGCGTCGTCGGCGGTCACCGAGCCGAGCGTGCCGAACAGGGACACGGGGCCGACATCGGAATTGATCTTCTTCATGCGGTCGAAGGAGTACTTCACGTCCGCGGCCGTCATCTCGCGACCGCTCGGGAAGGTGATCCCGTCCCGCAGCCTGCACGTGTACGTCCTCAGGCCGCTGCCCTCGAAGCCGCAGCTCTTCGCCGCGTCCGGGACCGGCTCCACCCCGCCCGGCTCGAAGGTCAGCAGCGACTGGAAGACGTTGCTGAACAACGCCCAGGAACCGGCGTCGTAGGCGCCGGCCGGATCCAGCGCGGTGACGGCGTCCGTCGTGCCGACCGTGATCGTCTTGTTCCTGTTCTCCTGCGACGGCAGCAACTGCCAGCCGCCGATTCCCACGACCGCGAGCACGAGCGAAGTCACGAGAACGCGCATGCGAACAGATCGCATGGTGGTGCCCTCCCCAAGCCCCAAGGGGCCCTACCCCTGGCCAGCACGAGCCGCAAGGGGCCCTACCCCTGGCCAGCACGACTGGGCCACTCCCCTAAGTGGCGCGGCTCACCTAATCACACCTGTTTCAGCTCGCGGAAGGGCTTTCTGACCAGATGAGGAAGAACTTACCGAGGCGAGGACCGGCCCCCGGGAAGCCGGGCCGGGCCGGGGTGCGCCGGAGCCGGAAGGGGCCCCCGAAGCGCTCCGCGGCCAGGGCGGCGGCCGCGGAGACGGTGACCACGTGGGGCCCGTCCCCCGCTATGACGTACGGCGCAGTGCGCGCAGTCCGCGCAACCCGATGACCCCGATGGCCGTCCCCCATACGAAGGAGACGACCGCCAGCAGCAGGTGCACCCAGAAGTACGCGGTCGGGTGACCGTCGTCGAACGCCAGCCCGCTGCTGTCCTTGACGAGGTTCTTGACGAAAGTGACCCAGATGACCCAGCTCCACACCCCGAAGGCGAGCAGGAACCAGGAGACCGGGCGGCTGAGCTTCATACCCCCAGTATCGCCGTCCCGTGTCCGGTTCCGTGTCGGGGGTGGAGCGGGTGGCGGGACTTCCCCGTTTGCTCCGGGTACGTTCTCGGTCGTGCCCGCAGTCAAGAAGACCGGCCGACGATCACTGCTGGTCACCTCCGCCACCCTGCTGTCCCTCTCCGTCACGGCGCCCGCCGCCCTCGCCGCGCCGGCCCCCTCGGCCAGTCCGACGGCCACGCCGCCGGCCCGCATGTCGGAGCTGGGCGGCGCCCGGCTCGGTCTGCCCGGCACCCAGGTGAACCTCGCGCCCGGCGTGCCCGTGCTGCCCAGGGACCTCACCGCGCGGTCGTGGATCGTCTCCGACGCGGAGTCCGGTCAGGTGCTCGCCGCGCACAACGCGCACTGGCGGCTGCCCCCGGCGAGCACCCTGAAGATGCTGTTCGCGGACACCGTGCTGCCCCGGTTCCCCAAGGCCACCGCGCACAAGGTGGTGCCCTCGGACCTCGCGGGCATGGGCGCCGGCTCCAGCGTCGTCGGGATAAAGGCGGGGAAGACCTACACCGTCCACGACCTGTGGCTCGGGGTCTTCCTGCGCTCCGGCAACGACGCCGTGCACGTGCTGTCCCGGATGAACGGCGGCGTCGCGCAGACCGTGCGGGACATGCAGGCCCACGCCGAGGAACTGCAGGCCCTGGACACCCACGTGGTCTCCCCCGACGGCTACGACGAGCCGAGGCAGGTGTCGTCCGCCTACGACCTGACGCTGTTCGCCCGCTCCGGACTGCAGAAGAAGGACTTCCGCGACTACTGCTCGACGGTGCGGGCGACGTTCGGGGACGGTGAGATCCGGAACACCAACCGGTTGCTGAGCGGCGACACCGACGTGCCCGTGTACCAGGGCATCGCGGGTGTGAAGAACGGCAACACCACCCACGCGGGCGCCACCTTCACCGGAGTCGCCGAGCGGGGCGGCAAGGTGCTGCTGGTCACGGTGATGAACCCGGAGAAGCACGAGCACAACGAGGTCTACAAGGAGTCCGCGAAGCTGCTCGACTGGGGCTTCCAGGCGGCCGGCAAGGTCACTCCGGTGGGCGAGCTGGTGCCTCCGAAGAGCGCCGCGCCGGGGTCCCCGAGCCCCGGCGCGTCGGCCGGGCAGGCCGCCCGGGGGGCCGGGGTCGGCTCGAAACCGGTGGCGAGCGCCGCCACGGGCGGCGGCTCCCGCGGCGTGGGTGTCGCCCTGGCCATCACGGGCGGGCTGCTGGTGCTGCTCGGGGGCGGTGTGTTCCTGATCAACCGGCGCTGGCCGCTGCCGGACCTGATGCGGCGTCGGACCCGTCCGTGAGTTCCGCCTCCTTGCTCTTCGTCGCCGTCCAGGAGGCGCAGAACAGGACGAGTTTCGCGGTGAAGTTGATCCACAGCAGCAGTGCCACGGGGACACCGAAGGCGCCGTACACGCTCTTCGCGGCGACTCCCTGGATATAGCCGCTGATCAGCAGCTTCAGCACCTCGAAGCCGATCGAGCCGAGCAGCGCGGCGACCAGCAGGCGGCGGCGCTGCGGCTCGACCCCGGGCAGCAGGGTGAGGACGTAGAGCAGGACGAGGAAGTCGCCGAGGACGGCGACGGCGAACGCGGCGATCCGCAGCAGCAGGCTGCCCCAGCTGTGCTCGTCCAGGCCGATCTGCCGGGACAGCCAGCCGACGGCGGCCGAGGCGAGCGTGGACGCGGCGAGCGTGACCAGCAGGGCGCCGCCGAGGCCGAGGAGGATGACGGCGTCCTTGGCCTTGGCCAGCACCGGGTTCTCCTCGCGGTCGGCCAGCTCCCAGACCGAGCGCAGGCAGTCCCGCACCTGGCCGACCCAGCCGATGCCGGTGAACAGCAGCGCGGCGCCCGCGATGACGCCGACGGTGCCGGCGTTCTGCGCCAGCGAGCTGACGTCCAACTGCTGGGAGAGGCCCGGGAACTGGTCGGCGATCCGGTCCTCGACCGTCTTCTGGCTGGCCGGGCTGAGCGTGGCGGCGGTGAGGGCCGCGGCCACGGTCAGCAGCGGGAACAGCGCGATGAAGCTGACGAACGTCATGGCGGCGGCCAGCCGGGTCCACTTCACCCGGTCCAGCCGCTCGTAGCTCCGCCACGCGTGCGTGGTCATGAGCCGGGTGATGATCGGCCCGATGCCCGGCAGCCTCTTCAGCCAGTCCATGATCCGTTCCTGCCCCCGCCGCCCCTGTCCACACCGCTGAAATGACGTCATTATCAGGGGACATCCCACTAATCACCCGTTCTCAGGAGAGGAGGGATGTTTTGTAACTAATGCACAGCATCCGGGCTATACGGTCACCGGCATGTCTGGAGACACAGTTGCCGTCACCGGCCCGGGACGCACCGCGCCCGCCGTCGCCCGTCTGATCCGCCCGCGCAGCTACGAGGAGGCCGCGGCCGCCGTCCGCGACTGCGGAGCGCGCGGGGCCGTCCCCCGCGGACTGGGGCGGGCCCACGGCGACGCGGCGCGGAACGCCGGCGGCGCCGTGCTCGACATGACGGGCCTCGACCGCATCCACGTGGTCGACGCGAGCGAGGGCATCGTGCTGTGCGACGCCGGAGTCCTCCTGCACCGGCTGGCGGACGTCCTGCTCCCGCTCGGCTGGTTCCTGCCGGTCGCCCCCGGCACCCGCCGGGTGACGGTCGGCGGCGCCATCGGCGCCGACCTGCACGGCGGCGACCACCACGTCTCCGGTTCCTTCTCCCACCATGTGCTGTCGCTGGAGCTGCTCACCGCCGACGGTGAGGTCCGCACGGTGAGCCCCGGCACGCCGCTGTTCGAGGCGACGGCCGGTGGCATGGGCCTGACCGGGATCATCCTGACGGCCACGTTCCGGCTCCTGCCGGTGGAGACGGCGTACCTGACCGTCGACACCGAGCGCGCCGCCGACCTGGACGGCCTGCTGGCCCGGCTGGGCGCCGGCGATCACCGTCACCGCTACTCGGTCGCCCGGATCGACCTGCTGGCCCGGGGCGCCGCGACCGGCCGCGGCGTCGTCACCCGCGCCGAGCACGCGCCCCCGGACGCCCTCGGCAGGGGCACGCGCGCGTGGCGGCACTCCCTGTCCGTGCGCCCGCGCCGGCTCCCGTCCGCCCTCGGCCCCGTCCCGTCCGCCCCCGCCTCCGTCCCGTCCGCGGCCGCCTTCCTGCCGGGTGGTCCGCTCGGGCCGGCCGCCCTGCTCCCGGGCGGCCTGCTGGGTCCGGCCGGTCTGCTCCCGAGTGGTCTGCTGGGTCCGTCCGCCGTCGCCCTCGTCAACGAACTGTGGTTCCGCACGGCGCCACGCGCGCGTACCGGCCAGATCCAGCGCCTGTCCGCCTTCTTCCCTCCCCTCGACGGCCTGCCCCACCGGAACCGCCCGCACGGCGGCGGCTTCGTGCAGTACCAGTTCGTCATCGGCCACGGCCGGGAGGACGCGCTGCACCGCATCGTGCGGCGCATCGCCGAACGCCGGCTCCCGTCCTTCCCCGCCGTCCTCAAACGCCTCGGGGACGCCGGCCCCGGCTGGCTCTCCTTCCCCGTGCCCGGCTGGACGCTCGCCCTGGACATCCCGGCCGCGCTGCCCGGGCTCGCCTCCTTCCTCGACGAACTCGACGAGGAGGTCGCCGCGGCCGGCGGGCGGGTCTGCCTGGCCGAGGACGCCCGGCTGCGCCCCGACCTGCTCGCCGCGATGTACCCGCGCGTGGCCGACTTCCGGGACCTGCGCGCGCGGCTCGATCCGCGCGGGGTGTTCGTCTCCGACCTCGCCCGCCGGCTCCGGCTCTGACCCCGGAGCCCGTCCCCGGACTCCTCTCCGGATTCGTCCCCGGACTCCCCCCAGACCCCTAGGAGCTGACGTGAAGGACGCCTTCGGCCTCCCCCAGTCCCTGCTCGTCCTCGGCGGCACGTCCGAGATCGCGCTGGCCACCGCGCGCCGGCTGATCGCGCGCCGCACCCGCACGGTCTGGCTGGCGGGCCGCCCCGGCGCCGCCCTGGACCAGGCCGCCGAGAAGCTGCGCGCACTCGGCGCCGACGCCCGCACGGTCGCCTTCGACGCCCTCGATCCCGAGTCCCACGAGGCGGTCCTCGGCAAGGTCTTCGCCGAGGGCGACATCGACCTGGTGCTGCTCGCCTTCGGCGTCCACGGCGACCAGGCCCACGACGAACGCGATCCGGTACGCGCGGTGCGGGTCGCCCAGACCAACTACACGGGAGCCGTCTCCGCGGGCCTGGTCGCCGCCCGTGCGCTGCAGAGCCAGGGACACGGCTCGATGGTGGTCCTGTCCTCCGTCTCCGCTGAACGGGCGCGCCGCGCCGACTTCATCTACGGCTCCAGCAAGGCCGGCCTCGACGCGTTCGCGCAGGGCCTCGGCGACGCCCTGCACGGCACCGGCGTGCACGTCATGGTCGTACGCCCCGGCGACGTCCGTGCGACGGCTCCGGCCGGCCTGCGGGAGAACGCGCTCGCGACCACTCCGGAGGCGGTCGCCGCCGCGATCGAGCTGGGCCTGCGCCGCCGCTCGGAGACGGTCTGGGTGCCCGGCGCCCTGCGCCTGGTGATGTCGGCCCTGCGGCACGCGCCACGCTCGGTGTTCCGCAGACTGCCGATCTGAGCGGTGGCCCCGCCGGGCCCGGGCGGGCGGCGCGGGGTGCCGGTCCCGGCGGACCGGGCACGAGGCACGGGGGGCCGGCCCGACTAGCGGCTGGCGATCGTCCCGCGCTCGACGTCCGCGTGACCGGCCTGCGGCGGCACCAGGGAACCGCCGAAGGTGAACTCCCGCAACTTGCGCCACACCCCGTCGGCACCCTGCTCGTAGAGCGCGAACCCGGTGCACGGCCACTCGGCCTCGAAGTCCGCCAGCGCCTCGAAGGCGCGGTCCATCGCCGCGTCGTCGATGCCGTGCGCGACGGTGACGTGCGGGTGGTACGGGAACTGCAGTTCGCGCTGCACCGGCCCGGACGCGTCGCGCACCCGCAGCTGCAGCCGGGCGCACGCCTCGGCACCCCGCACGACCCGGACGTAGACCACCGGTGACAGGGGGCGGAAGGTGCCGGTGCCGGACAGCCGCATCGGGAACGGCCGGCCGGCCGCGGCGACCCCGGCGAGGTGCGCCTCGACGGCCGGCAGCGCGGCCTCGTCCACCTCGGTCGGCGGGAGCAGCGTGACGTGCGTGGGGATGCCGTGAGCAGCGGCGTCGCCGAAGCCCGCGCGCCGCTCCTGGAGCAGGCTGCCGTGAGGCTCCGGAACCGCGATCGACACGCCGATCGTTACGGTCCCCACGTCGTCTCCTGTCGTCGCGTCTGTTGTGTTCTGGTCGTCCGGGTATCGACTGTACGACTATGACCGTCCCCGGGGCAGGCGCAACCGAAGTGATGTGCGGCGCTCTGCCCGTTCGAGCCGCGTGCGGTCGTACGCCTCAGTGCTTCGCGGGCAGGAAACCCACCCGGTCGTACGCCTGCGCGAGCGTCTCGGCGGCGACCGCGCGAGCCTTCTCCACGCCCTTGGCGAGGATGGAGTCGAGGGTCTCGGGGTCGTCCAGGTACTGCTGGGTGCGCTCCCGGAACGGCGTCACGAACTCCACCATGACGTCGGCGAGATCCGTCTTGAGCGCGCCGTAGCCCTTGCCCTCGTACTTCGCCTCCAGGTCGGCGATGCCCTCGCCGGTGAGCGTGGAGTAGATGGTGAGCAGGTTGCTGACGCCCGGCTTGTTCTCGGTGTCGAAGCGGATCACCGTGTCGGTGTCCGTGACCGCGCTCCTGACCTTCTTCGCCGTCGTCTTCGGCTCGTCCAGCAGGTTGATCAGGCCCTTCGGCGTGGACGCCGACTTGCTCATCTTGATCGACGGGTCCTGCAGGTCGTAGATCTTCGCCGTCTCCTTGAGGATGTACGGGCGCGGGACGGTGAAGGTCTGGCCGAACCGGCCGTTGAACCGCTCGGCGAGGTCGCGGGTCAGCTCGATGTGCTGGCGCTGGTCCTCGCCGACCGGCACCTCGTTGGCCTGGTACAGCAGGATGTCGGCGACCTGCAGGATCGGGTACGTGAAGAGCCCGACGGAGGCGCGGTCGGCGCCCTGCTTGGCGGACTTGTCCTTGAACTGGGTCATGCGGGAGGCCTCGCCGAAGCCGGTGAGGCAGTTCATGACCCAGGCCAGCTGGGCGTGCTCCGGGACATGGCTCTGCACGAAGAGCGTGCAGCGCTCCGGGTCGAGGCCGGCGGCCAGCAGCTGGGCCGCGGCGAGCCGGGTGTTCGCACGCAGTTCCCGGGGATCCTGCGCGACCGTGATCGCGTGCAGGTCGACGACCATGTAGAACGCGTCGTGGGTCTCCTGCAGGGCCACCCACTGGCGGACGGCGCCGAGGTAGTTGCCGAGGTGGAACGAGCCGGCGGTGGGCTGGATACCGGAGAGCACGCGGGGTCGGTCAGTGGCCATGCTCACCATTGTCTCAGGTGCCGGGGGCCGCTCCGGAACTGGCCGGTGTCCCCGGTCCCGGCGGGTCCCGCGAACGCCGCCGCGGCGGCCCGGCGGTGCCGGGCCGCCGCGGGAGGAGCCTCGTCGGGAGCCGGCCGGTGCGCGGCCGGCGCGCACCGGGCCGGATCAGCCGAGGTCGATCTCCGGGTAGAGCGGGAAGCCGGCCACCAGGTCGGTCGCCCGCTGGGAGATCTCGTCCGCGACCTTCGGGTCGAGGACGTGCTGGGCCTTGGACGGAGTGCCCTTGCCGGTGGTGCCCGGCTCGGTGGCGGTCAGCACCCGGTCCATGAGACCGGCGACCTCGTCCATCTCGGCGGTGCCGAGGCCACGGGTGGTCAGGGCGGGCGTGCCGATGCGGATGCCGGAGGTGTACCAGGCGCCGTTGGGGTCGGCGGGGATGGCGTTGCGGTTGGTGACGATGCCGGACTCCAGCAGGGCGGCCTCGGCCTGACGGCCGGTGAGGCCGTAGGAGGTGGCGACGTCGATCAGGTTGAGGTGGTTGTCGGTGCCGCCCGTGACCAGGGTGGCGCCGCGGCGCATCAGGCCCTCGGCCAGCGCGCGGGAGTTGTCGACGATCCGCTGGGCGTAGTCCTGGAAGGAGGGCCGGCGGGCCTCGGCGAGGGCTACGGCCTTGGCGGCCATGACGTGCGGGAGCGGGCCGCCGAGGACCATCGGGCAGCCGCGGTCGACCTGGTCCTTCAGGGAGTCGTCGCACAGGACCATGCCGCCGCGGGGGCCGCGCAGCGACTTGTGGGTGGTGGTGGTGACGATCTGGGCGTGCGGCACCGGGTCGAAGTCGCCGGTGAGGACCTTGCCCGCGACCAGGCCCGCGAAGTGGGCCATGTCGACCATCAGGGTCGCCCCGACCTCGTCGGCGATCTCGCGCATGATCCGGAAGTTCACGAGCCGGGGGTAGGCGGAGTAACCGGCGACGATGATCAGCGGCTTGAACTCGCGGGCCTGGGCGCGCAGGGCCTCGTAGTCGATGAGGCCGGTGGCCGGGTCGGTGCCGTAGGAGCGCTGGTCGAACATCTTGCCGGAGATGTTCGGGCGGAAGCCGTGGGTGAGGTGGCCGCCGGCGTCCAGGGACATGCCGAGCATGCGCTGGTTGCCGAAGGCCTGGCGCAGTTCGGCCCAGTCGGCCTCGGTCAGGTCGTTGACCTGGCGGACGCCGGTCTTCCGCAGGAAGGGGGCCTCGACGCGGTCGGCGAGGACGGCCCAGAAGGCGACGAGGTTGGCGTCGATGCCGGAGTGCGGCTGGACGTAGGCGTGGCGCGCGCCGAAGAGTTCGCGGGCGTGCTCGGCGGCCAGCGACTCCACGGTGTCGACGTTGCGGCAGCCGGCGTAGAAGCGGCGGCCGACGGTGCCCTCGGCGTACTTGTCGCTGAACCAGTTGCCCATCGCCAGCAGCGTGGCCGGGGAGGCGTAGTTCTCGGAGGCGATCAGCTTGAGCATCTCGCGCTGGTCGGTGACCTCCTGGCCGATGGCGTCGGCGATGCGCGGCTCGACGGCGCGGACCACGTCGAGCGCCGCACGGAAGGCGGTGGACTCGGTGGACAGGGGCTGCTCTGGCATGGGGACCTCCGGACGGTGTACGGACAGCGTTCACGTTCGGCCCAGGCGCACGGCACTGTTTCCCGTTCGGGCCGCTCCCCGATGGTCCGTCCCATCCCAGCGCGCCAGTCACGGCCCGCTCGTCAGCCTACCGGGCGCGCCGTTCCCGGCAGGGCCCCCGTCCACCATGCGAGCGAGCGGAAGAAGGAGGTCACCACCGCGTCCGGAGGGGCCGGCGTCCACCGTGCGAGCGGGCGGAAGAGGGAGGTCACCTCCGTGTCAGCCAGGGCCCGGGAGCGCTGCCGGGGACCCGGTCGCGGCCCGCCGGCGCGGCCCTTCGCGCACGGCTGCGGGCCGCTTTCTGAGTGGTTGCGGGCGGTGCCGGACGGCCGGTAGCGGGGTGCCTAGAGGATCACGTGGGGCAGGAAGCGGGCGTACTCGTCGGTGATCAGGCCCGAGGACTCCCGGATGCCGAGACCGGCGGACTCCTCGCGGACGACCCAGGCGCCGAGGACGACGTGGTTGCCGTCGAAGGCGGGCAGCGGGGCGAGCTCCTGGTAGCAGCAGGGCTCGTCGCGGAGCACCGCGGGCTCGCCGGGCCGGTGCACGGTGACGCCCTCGCCCTCGCGGCCGAGCAGCGGCTTGGCGACGTAGCCGGTCGACCGGGCCAGCTCGCGCGGGCCGTCGAGGTGGGCGGGCAGCAGGTTGGGGTGACCGGGGTACAGCTCCCAGAGGATCGCCAGCAGCGCCTTGTTGCTGAGGAGCATCTTCCAGGCCGGTTCGATCCACAGGGTGCTGCCGGTGCCGCCGCCGTTGTCGAGGGTGTCCAGGACGTGCCGGCCGAAGGCGTCGGTGGTGAGCCACTCCCAGGGGTAGAGCTTGAAGATGCCGCGGATGAAGCGGAGCTGGTTGTCGACGAACCGGCCGGAGAGGCTGTCCCAGCCGATCTCCTCCATGGACAGCCAGTCGGTGTCGAGGCCGGCCTGTTCGGCGGTCTCCTTCAGATAGGCCACCGTCATCAGGTCCTCGCCGAGTTCGTCGGCCGAGGAGTGCGCGAAGTGCAGCGGGCTGCCGGGAGGCAGCAGGGCGGCCTGCGCGCGCCAGGCGTCGACGAGGCGCTCGTGCAGGGAGTTCCACTGGTCGGCGCCGGGGAAACGGTCCGCCATCCAGAACCACTGGGGCGAGGCCGCCTCGACCAGCGAGGTCGGGGTGTCGGCGTTGTACTCCAGCAGTTTCGCCGGGCCGGTGCCGTCGTAGCGGAGGTCGAAGCGGCCGTAGACGGAGGGGAGTTCGGCGCGGCGGTGCCAGGCCTCGGTGACCGCGGCGGCCACCCGCGGGTCGGTGATGCCGAGGTCGGCGAGGCGGTTTTCGGCCACGATGTGCCCGGCGGCCGCGAGGCACATGCGGTGCAGTTCCTCGACGGTCTCCTCCAGCGCCTCGACCTCGTCGAGGGTGAAGACGTAGTAGGCGCTCTCGTCCCAGTAGGGGCTCAGGGAGCCGTCGGGCTGACGGGTGAGCGGATAGACGAGCCCCTGCTCCTCGACGGTGCGCTGCCAGCCGGGGCGGGGGGTGATCGTACGGCGTTCCATGCGTGGATTCCCCGGTCAGCCGCCGGAGCCGCCCTTTCCGCCGCCGAAGCCGCCCCGGTGGACGCCGCCGCCTCCCGACGATCCGCCGGATCCCTTGGCCGGCCTGGTGAAGGAGCCGCCGCCCACCCAGGTGCCCTTCTTCTTGCCGCCGTAGTACCAGCCGGTGTGCGCGGAGGACTGGGTGGACTTGCAGTTCTTGTCGGAGACGACCTTGTAGCCCTTGCCGTAGGTGTAGCTGTCGCGGTCCACGCAGCGCTTGTCCGGGTCGGAAGAGCAGGCGGTCAGGGCGGCGGCCAGCAGGCCCATGCCGCCGAGGACGACCGTGCCGGAGCGCAGCCGTCTGCGTGTCCGCGGGTGTGCGGTGGTCATGTTCTGGTGTCTCCCCCGTGTCGTGGCCGAGCGGTTTCGTCGCTGACAGGCCAGCGTAGGGATCGGTGGGGACGGCCGTACAGGCGCCCCCAGTGCTTTCCCGGTCGCCTAGAGTCCTTTTGTGTTGTTCGGAATGGTGTGCGCTCTTGGCGCGGCGGTCTGCTTCGGCACCGCGACGGTGTTGCAGGCGGTGGCCGCGCGGGCGGCGGGCACGGACGGGGACGGGGGCGGGGGCGGTGGGGATGCGGCGCTGTTGCTGCGGGCGCTGCGGCAGTGGCGGTACATCGCCGGCCTCGCGCTCGACGGGGTGGGCTTCCTGCTGCAGATCGCGGCCCTGCGGTCGGTGCCGATCTACGCGGTGGGCGCGGCGCTGGCCGCCAGCCTCGCGGTGACGGCCGTGGTGGCGGCGCGACTGCTGCGGGTACGGCTGAGCGGGCTGGAGTGGGCCGCGGTGGCGGTGGTGTGCGCGGGTCTGGGGATGCTCGGGCTGGCCTCGGGTACGGAGGGTGCACTCGACGGGCCGCCCTGGCTGGGATACGCGCTGGTGGCGGTGGCCGTGGGCGTGCTGCTGCTCGGCGGGGTCGGCGGGCGGCTGTCCGGCCGGACCCGTGCCCTGCTCATGGGGCTCGGGGCCGGGTTCGGGTTCGGGGTGGTGGAGGTGGCGGTCCGGCTCATCGACTCGCTGCGCCCGGCCGAGCTGCTGACCGACCCGGCGGCGTACGCGCTGCTGCTGGGCGGCGGAGCGGCGTTCCTGCTGCTCACCTCGGCCCTGCAGCGCGGCTCCGTGACGACGGCGACGGCCGGGACGGTGATCGGCGAGACGATCGGTCCGGCGGCGGTGGGCGTGGTCTGGCTCGGCGACCGCACGCGCGAGGGCCTGGCCTGGCTCGCGGTCCTGGGCTTCGCGGTGGCGGTGGCGGGTGCGCTCCTCCTGGCCAGATTCGGCGAGGCACCGGCGGAGGAGGGGGCGGCTCTGCCGGCACCGGCGGAGAGGTAGCCCCTTTCCGGCACCGGCGGAGACGAGGTGGGCCTTTCCGGCACCGGCGGCGGGGATCGGGTGAGCCCGGCAGGCCGCCGGCCCTCTCGCCCAGGGCCGGCGGCCTGCTCACTCGGTGACGTTCAGGACAGCCACCGCTTCCACACGTCGGGGTGGCCGTCCACCCACTTCTTCGCCGCCTCCTGGGGGCTCAGCTTCTGGTCGGCGATCATCAGCGAGACCTCGTTCTGGTCCCGGGTGGTCCACCGGAACTTCTTCAGGAAGGCAGCCGCCCTGCCGCCGGACCTCGCGAAGTCGGCGTTGAGGTACTTCTTCAGCGGGGTGTGCGGATAGGCGCAGGTGATCTTGGCGGCGTCCGCGTCGCAGCCCTCCTTGTACGGCGGCAGCTTCACCTCCGTCATGGGGACCTTCTCGGACAGCCACTGGGGTGTGTACCAGTACGTCAGGAAGGGCTTCTTCTCCTTGGCGAACTGCTTCATCTGCGTGATCTGCGCCGCCTCGGATCCGGCGAAGACGACCTGGTAGTCCAGCTTCAGGTTCTTCACCAGCGCCTTGTCGTTGGTGACGTAGGACGGGGAGCCGTCCATCAGCTGGCCCTTGCCGCCGCTCTCCGCGGTGCGGAAGAGCGAGGCGTACTTGTTCAGGTTCCGCCAGTCGGTGATGTCGGGGTGCTGCTTGGCGAGGTAGGTCGGCACGAACCAGCCGATGTGCCCGGTCACCCCGAGGCCGCCGGCGTCGGCGATCGTCTTCTTGTCCTCGACGTACCGCTTCTCCTGCTCCGGGTGGCCCCAGTCCTCCAGCAGGGCGTCGACCCGGCCCTGGCTGAGCGCGTCCCAGGCGGGCACCTCGTCGACCTGCACGGTGTCGACGCGGTAGCCGAGCCTGTGCTCCAGGATGTACTGGGCGACGGCCACGTCGGACTGCGCACCCACCCAGGACTGCACGGACAGGGTGACGGTCTTCGAGCCCTGCGCGTTGGCGAACGGGCTGGCCTGCTTGGTCATGTCGGCCGCGCCGCAGCCGGTGGTCAGTCCCAGTGCGGCGACGGCGGCGACCATGGCGGTCGTACGGAATCGCATGTCAGGCTCCCTTCCTCGGGCGGCGTTCCGTCGGCTGGGTCACCCGGTCGAGCATCAGGCCCAGGCAGACGATGGCCGCACCGGCCACCAGACCGGTCGCCAGGTCGCCCTGGGCGAGGCCGAACACCACGTTGTAGCCGAGCGCGCCACCGCCGACGAGACCGCCGACGACGACCACGGCGAGGACGAGCACCACGCACTGGTTGACGGCGAGCAGCATGGCGCGCCGGGCCAGCGGCACCTGCACCTGCCACAGCTGCTGGGCGCCGGTGGCTCCCAGCGAGCGCGCCGACTCCAGCGCGCCCGCGTCGACCTGGCGCAGGCCCTGGCTGACGATGCGGACGACGGCGGGCAGGGCGTAGATCACGGCGGCAGCGGCGGCGGGGGCCCGGCCCACGCCGAACAGCGCCACGACCGGGATCAGGTACACGAACTGCGGCATGGTCTGGCAGACGTCCAGCACAGGGCGCAGCAGCCGCTCGCACCGGGCGCTGCGGGCCGCGGCGACGGCGGTGCCGAAGCCGATCACCAGGGTGACGGCCACCGCGGCCAGCACCTGCGAGAGGGTGTCCAGGGCGGGGTTCCACACTCCGAGCACGCCGATCGCCGCCATCGCCAGTACGGCGGTGAGCGCCGTGCGCCAGGTGCCGATCAGCCAGGCCACCGCGGCGACCACCAGCAGCAGTCCCCACCAGGGCAGTGCCTGCAGGCCGTCCCGGACGGGGTCCAGCACCCAGGTGGTGAAGTGGGCCGCCCAGTCGGCGGTGCCGCCGACGACGGGGACGCCGCTGTAGAGGTGGTCGACCATCCAGTCCTTGGCGGTGTTCACCGGAGCGGCGATGTCGGCGACCCAGGCGTCCGGCCAGGTCAGCCGGTCCGCGAGCCGGCCAGCCAGGAGCACGGC
The DNA here is from genome assembly GCF_040426375.1 of Streptomyces sp. NPDC096012. NCBI lineage: Bacteria > Bacillati > Actinomycetota > Actinomycetes > Kitasatosporales > Streptomycetaceae > Streptomyces > Streptomyces sp. NPDC096012. Next base: position 143,542 of record NZ_JBEOTD010000007.1, on the reverse strand, counting down.
GACGGTCACCGCGGCCGGTACGGCCCAGCGGGCGGGGGTGCGCCCGGTCGCGCTCTCGGAGCCGGCGCCCAGCCGTTCGCCCACGGCGGCGGTGACCCGGTCGAGCACGACCGCGAGCAGCACGATGGGGATGCCGGCCGCCAGCGCGGCGCCGACGTCGACGGAGGCCAGGGCCTGGTAGACGCGGTCACCCAGACCGCCGGCGCCGATCATGGAGGCGATCACGGCCATGGACAGCGCCATCATGATCGTCTGGTTGACGCCCAGCATGATCTCTTTGCGGGCCAGCGGCAGCCGGGCGGTCAGCAGCCGCTGCCGGAAGGTGGCGCCGAGCGACTGCACCGCCTCCATCACCCCGGCGTCCGCGGACCGCAGTCCGAGCGCGGTGAGGCGGGCCATGGGCGGGGCCGCGTACACGACGGTGGCGAGGACGGCCGCCGGGACGCCGATGCCGAAGACCAGGACGACGGGGAGCAGGTAGGCGAACGCCGGGAGCACCTGCATGGTGTCCAGGACCGGGCGCAGGGCGCGCTCCAGGCGCGCGGACAGCCCGGCGGCGAGGCCGAGGAGCGCGCCGACGGCGACGGAGACGAGGACGGCGACGACCATGAGGGCCAGGGTCTGCATGGTCGGGACCCACATGCCGAGGGCTCCGCAGGCCAGGAAGGCGGCCGCGGTGCCGGCAGCCAGGCGGAGACCCGCCACGCGCCAGGCGACGACGGCGCCGAACACCGTGACGCCGGCCCAGCCCGCGGCGAGCAGGGTGAGGTAGACCGCGCGGACGGAGATGACGACCGCGTTGCTGATGTAGCCGAAGAAGTACAGGAACAGGGGGTGGCTGTCCCGGTTGTCGATGACCCATTCGCTGGCCGACCGAAGCGGTCTGGTGAGGTCGACGGTCAGCTCATGGGGCCACGTTCCGCTGCCCCAGCGGGTGAGGAGGGGCAGCAGGACCGCGGTGAGGAGGGCGAGCAGCAGGAGCTTGCCGGCGGCCCGGCTCCTGAGGAGGCGGGGTTTGCCGGTACGGGACGCGGAGACCGTGAGCGTTGCCATCAGACGGCCTCCGGACTGGTGCGGGGGCCCGGCGGGGTCGCCTTCCGGGCCCGTACCTGCCCGGCACCGGCACCGGCGGCGGTGGCGGTGGCGGCACCGGCGCTCCCGGTGCTTCCGGCGCTGTCGGTGCTCCCGGCGCTGTCGGTGCTCCCGGCGCTGTCGGTGCTCCCGGTGACACCCGCGCTGTCGGCCGCACCGGTTCCGCCGGTGGGACCGGGGGCGTCCGTGGTGGCGGTTCCGCCGGTGGGGCCGGGGGCGCCGGCCGTCGCCGGGGCGGGGGTGTCGGTGGCCGGGGCCGTGCCCGCGACCACACCCAGAAGGGCGTCCGAGTCCACGACGCCCAGACACCTGCCCGAGTCCATCACCCGGGCCGGAACACCGGCGCGGGCCACCGCCTCGATCGCCTCCGCGACCGTGGCCCCCGGGCGGACCGCCGGACCGCCGGCCGTCTCCTCGGCGGACGCCGGACGCATGGCCGTACGGACCGTCAGCACCTGCTCGCGCGGCACGTCGCGGACGAACTCGCGGACGTAGTCGTCGGCCGGGGAGCCGACGATCTGCTCCGGGGTACCGAGCTGGACCACCTCGCCGTCGCGCATCAGGGCGATGCGGTCGCCGAGCTTCAGCGCCTCGGAGAGGTCGTGGGTGATGAACACCATCGTGCGGCCCTCCTCGCGGTGCAGGCGGACCACCTCTTCCTGCATGTCGCGCCGGATGAGCGGGTCGAGGGCGCTGAACGGCTCGTCGAACAGCAGCACCTCGGGGTCCACGGCCAGGGCGCGGGCCAGGCCCACCCGCTGGCGCTGGCCGCCGGAGAGCTGGCCGGGGCGGCGCTTCTCCATGCCCTCGAGGCCAACCTTGGTGACGACCTCGGCGGCCCGCTCGCGCCGCTCGGACCGGCCGACGCCCTGGATCTCCAGGCCGTAGGCGACGTTGTCGATGACGGTGCGGTGCGGGAGCAGGCCGAAGTGCTGGAAGACCATGGCGGCGCGGTGCCGGCGCAGCTCGCGCAGGCGGCCCTTGTCCATCGCGCGGACGTCCTCGCCGTCGATGGAGATCGATCCGGCCGTCGGCTCGATCAGGCGGGTCAGACAGCGCACGAGGGTGGACTTGCCGGAGCCCGACAGGCCCATCACGACGAAGACCTCGCCCTTGCGGACGTCGAAGGAGACGTCCCGGACGGCGGCGGTGCAGCCGGTGCGCGAGCGCAGCTCGGCGGCGTTCAGGCCGCTCAGCTCGGGGTCGGCGGGAACGCGGTCGGACTTCGGGCCGAAGACCTTCCACAGGCCGTCGACGGAGAAGACGGGGGCGTCGGTGGGGGGCTTGCGGGTGGGGACGGTGAGAGTCATCGCAGGTCACTTCCGATGAGGTCGACGGCCTTCTCCCCGACCATGAGCACGCCGATCATCGGGTTCACCGCGGGCATGGTCGGGAAGACGGAGGCGTCGGCGATGCGGATGCCGGACAGACCCCGGATGCGCAGCTCCGGGTCGACCACGGCCAGTTCGTCGTCGGCGGCGCCCATCTTGCAGGTGCCGGCCGGGTGGTAGACGGTGTGCGCGGCCTTGCGCGCGTACTCGCTCAGTTCGGCGTCGCCGAGGATCTCGGGGCCGGGGCACACCTCGCGCTTGAGCCAGCCGGCCAGCGGCTCGGTCTTGGCGATCTCGCGGGCGATGCGGATGCCGTCGACGAGGGTACGGGCGTCGTAGTCGTCCTCGTCGGTGAAGTACCGGAAGTCCAGGGCCGGCTTCACGGACGGGTCGGCGCTGGTCAGGAAGACGCGGCCGCGGCTCTTGGGCTTGGGGATGTTGGGGGTCATCGAGACGCCGTGGGCGGGGCGTTCGTAGCCGAGGCGCTCGGGGTTGTCCGTGAACGGGATCTGGTAGAAGTGGAACATCAGGTCCGGGCCCGCGTGTTCGGGGTCGCGGCGCACGAACAGGCCCGCGTCGGAGTCCATCGCGGAGTTCTCCGGGATCGGTCCGTTCGTCTCCCAGACGATCACCGACTCGGGGTGGTCGAGCAGGTTCTCGCCGACGCCCGGCAGGTCGTGCGCGACCGGGATGCCGAGTGCCTCGAGGTCCTTGCGGGGCCCGATGCCCGAATGCAGCAGCAGACGCGGGGAGTCGACGGCGCCCGCGCACAGCACGACCTCGTTGCGGGCGCGTATCAGCAGTTCCTCGCCGTCCGCGGTGCGGACGTGGACGCCCTCGGCGCGGGTGCCGTTCAGCTCCAGCCTGTACGCCCAGGTCTCCAGGAAGATGCGCAGGTTCGGGCGTTCGTCCATCACCGGGTGCAGATAGGCGACGGAGGCGGAGGAGCGCTTGTTGTCCTCCGGGTGGTAGGCCAGGTCGAAGAAGCCGACGCCCTCGGTGAACGGCTTGCGGTTGAAGCCCTCGACCCGGGGCACCCCGAGCGCCGATCCGGCGGCGTCGACGAAGTCCCGGGCGATGGCGTTGCGGTCCTTCTCGTCGACGGAGACGATGTTGTTCCTCAGGCGCGCGAAGTAGGCCTCCATGGCGACCGCGCCCCAGCCCTTGGCGCCGGCGGCCTCCCACTCGTCCCAGTCGGAGGGCAGCGGCTTGAAGGAGATGAGGGTGTTGTGCGAGGAGCAGCCGCCGAGGACGCGGGCGCGGCTGTGCCGGATGTGGGAGTTGCCGCGGGGCTGCTCGGTGGTCGGGTAGTCGTAGTCGAGCTCACCGCCGAGCAGGCCCATCCAGCGGCGCAGGGTGAGGACGTCGTCGCGGCCGACGTCGCTCGGTCCGCCCTCGATGACGGCGACGGTGACGTCGGGGTTCTCGGTGAGGCGGGAGGCGATGACGGAGCCCGCCGTGCCGCCGCCGATGACGACGAAGTCGAATTCGTGGGTGTGATCCGGCATGGGGTGGTTACTCCTGCGGGGTGGGAGGACGGACGGAGTGCTGTGGCTGGTCCGCCGGCGGGGCGTGGGGTCCCGGCCGGCGGGCCGGCGGCGGTCTCAGCCGGCGAACCAGCGCACCGGCGCGGGCGCGAGGTTCTGGTAGATGTGCTTCGCCTCGCGGTACTCGGCGAGCCCGGCGGGGCCCAGTTCGCGGCCGGTGCCGCTCCGGCCGAAGCCGCCCCATTCCGCCTGCGGCAGGTAGGGGTGGAAGTCGTTGATCCAGACGGTGCCGTGGCGCAGCCGGCCGGCGACCCGGCGTGCCTTGCCGGGGTCGGTGGTCCACACGGCGCCGGCCAGGCCGTACTCGGTGTCGTTGGCGAGGCGCACGGCCTCTTCCTCAGTGTGGAAGGTCTCGACGGTGAGGACGGGTCCGAAGACCTCCTCGCGTACGACCTTCATCTCGCGGTGGCAGGCGTCGAGGACCGTCGGCTCGTAGAAGTAGCCGGACTCGGGCCGCTCGGGTGACGGTTCCGGCCGCTTGCCGCCGCAGCGCAGCACCGCGCCCTCGGCGAGCGCGGAGGCGACGTACGCCTCGACCTTGGCGCGCTGCTGCTCGGAGACGAGCGGGCCGCACTCGACGCCGTCCGCGGTGCCGCGGCCGAGCCTGATACGCCGGGCGCGGCGGGCGAGTTCGGCGACGAAGCGGTCGCGGACCGACTCCTCGACGATGAGGCGTGCGCCGGCCGAGCAGACCTGGCCGCTGTGGATGAAGGCGGCGTTGAGGGCCTGGTCGACGGCGGTGTCGAAGTCCTTCTCGGTGGCGCAGGCGTCGGCGAAGACCACGTTGGGGTTCTTGCCGCCGAGTTCGAGGGCGACCTTCTTCACGCTCGGGGCGGCGGCCTGGGCGACCTTGGTGCCGCTGATCAGGCCGCCGGTGAAGGAGACCAGATCGACGTCGGGGTGCTCGGCGAGCCGGGCGCCGACGGTGTGCCCGGGGCCGGTGACGATGTTGGCGACACCGGCGGGCAGCCCGGCCTCGGCCAGCAGCTCGATCAGTGCGACGGTGGTCAGCGGCGTGATCTCGCTCGGCTTGATCACGAAGGTGTTGCCGGCCGCGAGGGCCGGGGCGACCTTCCAGCTGGCCTGGAGGAGGGGGTAGTTCCAGGGGGTGATCAGCGCGCAGACGCCGACCGGCTCGTGTACGACGACGCTGTGGACGTCGGGCGTGCCGGCGTCGACCACCCGGCCCGGGGCCTCGGCGGCGACGAGGTCGGCGAAGTAGCGGAAGGCGTCGGCGACGCAGTCGATGTCGACGCGGCCCTCCTCGACGGTCTTGCCCGCGTCCCGGCTCTCCAGCAGGCCGAGTTCCTCGCGGTCGCGGACGAGGAGATCGGCGACGCGCCGCAGCAGGGCGGCGCGCTCGGCGACCGGGGTGCCGGGCCAGGGACCCTGGTCGAACGCCTGCCGGGCGGCGGCCACCGCGCGGTCCGCGTCCTTCTCGTCACCCTCGGCGACCACGGCGAACGGCCGGGCGTCCGCCGGGTCGAGGATCTCGCGCGTCGCGCCGGAGCCCGCGCCCGCCCACTCGCCCCCCGCGTGGATGGTCTCCTGGGCCTGTCGTACCGTTCTGTGCGCCATGATCGGTGTTGCCTTCCGTTCCTGTGCAGTACCCCTGCGTCACGTGGGTGTCACGCTCGGGGACCGTGGCCGCCTGCCCAAGACCTGCGGATCGCATGCGCAATCAGTGGCCGAAAGTGCGCGGCGTCACTGAAAATGCGGTCGAAAGCGGACAAAAGTGGGGCAGGCGCAGTCGTTCGGTGGCCATTGAAGGCAGTTCCGGGCCGGGAAAGGGCCGGGTGTCGGGGCGGGACGCGGGCGCGGGCCGCTCCCGGGGGGACGGCGGAGGTGCCGGGGTGGGGACTGGGACGCGGGCCGGCCCCGGGGGACGCCGGGGGGGACGGCGGAGGTGCCGGGGCGGGAGCGGGGACGCGGGCCGGCCCCGGGGGCCGACGGGGGGAACGGCGGAGGTGCCGGGGCGGGAAGCGACGTCGGCGGAGACACGCGTGGGCCCCGCCCCGGAAGAAGACCGGAGCGGGGCCCACGCGGGCTTCACGGCGTGGTCGCCGCGGTCACTCTCAGAGGAGGCCGAGGGCGCGTACCGCCTCGCGCTCCTCCGCCAGCTCCTTGACGGAGGCGTCGATGCGGGCGCGGGAGAACTCGTTGATGTCCAGGCCCTGGACGATCTCGTACCTGCCGTCCTTGGTGGTGACCGGGAAGGACGAGATCAGGCCCTCGGGAACGCCGTAGGAGCCGTCCGACGGGATGCCCATGGAGGTCCAGTCGCCCTCGGCGGTGCCGTTCACCCAGGTGTGGACGTGGTCGATGGCGGCGTTCGCGGCGGAGGCGGCCGACGAGGCACCGCGGGCCTCGATGATCGCGGCACCGCGCTTGGCGACGGTCGGGATGAAGTCCTCGGCCAGCCACTTCTCGTCGTTCACGACCTCGGCGGCGTTCTTGCCGGCGACCGTGGCGTGGAAGATGTCCGGGTACTGGGTGGCGGAGTGGTTGCCCCAGATGGTCAGGCGCTTGATGTCGGCGACCGACGAGCCCGTCTTCTTCGCGAGCTGGGTCAGCGCGCGGTTGTGGTCCAGGCGGGTCATCGCGGTGAAGCGCTCGGCCGGGACGTCCGGCGCGGCGGCCTGCGCGATGAGCGCGTTGGTGTTGGCCGGGTTGCCGACGACGAGCACCTTGATGTCGTCCGCGGCGTGGTCGTTGATGGCCTTGCCCTGCGGCTTGAAGATGCCGCCGTTGGCCTCCAGCAGGTCACCGCGCTCCATGCCCTTGGTGCGCGGGCGGGCGCCCACCAGCAGGGCCACGTTGGCGCCGTCGAAGGCGACGTTCGGGTCGTCGGAGATGTCGATGCCCTGCAGCAGCGGGAAGGCGCAGTCGTCCAGCTCCATGGCCGTGCCCTCGGCCGCCTTGAGCGCCGGGGTGATCTCCAGCAGGCGCAGCTTGACCGGCACGTCCGCGCCGAGCAGCTGGCCGGAGGCGATGCGGAAGAGCAGGGCGTAACCGATCTGGCCGGCCGCGCCGGTGACGGTGACGTTCACGGGAGTGCGGGTCATGGCGTTCTCCGTATGACAGCTGGCGGTGGGGCGTCCCTGCCCCGGGCGGATGATCGATCTCTTGGCGTCAAGAGAGATCCACCGGTCAGGCTATCGCGCATCCGACATGCGAGACGTCCCGGGCCGTGTGGCTCACCCCACAAGGGGATCACCGGGGGCGTGCAGCCCCTCGTCACGGCACACGAAGAGGCGGCCGCCCGTCCGGGGAGAGGCGGACGGAGACGGCCGCCGGGGGATACCGGCTTGCCGGACTCCCGTGGGGGTACGGTGCGCCTTCCCGGGAATCGGGACCGCCATGCGGCCACTCCCGGAATTTCACCGTCCGGACACCCGGACACCCGGACACCCGGACACCCGGACACCCGGAGCGACCGCTACCGCGTGCAGCCCGTCGCTCCGGACGCCAGGGTCGCGCAGGACTTCGCCTCCGCCGCGTTCCTCACGGCGACCATGGGGGTGTACGCGATGGTGTCGCCCCCCGCGGTGAGGGTGCCCGTCTGCTTCACCCCGCCCGCGGTCACCCGCACCTCGTCGCCCGGTACGGCGCCGGTGACGCGGCCCCAGGCGGTCCCGCAGGTCTTGCTGTAGCGGACCTCCAGGGTGGCGGTGCCGACGGTGACGGACTTGGCCGTGGTCACCAGGTCGCCGCTGCACCCCATGGCCTCGGCGTCCTTGCCGGTGCAGGCGGCACCGGAGCACTTCACCCCGGGCGGCAGGCTCCGGTGCCGGTCGGCGGACGGCGAGGGCGACGTGGCGGCGCTCCCCTTCTTGTCGCCGTCGCCCCGCTCGGTGAGGAGGAAGACGGCGGCGATGACGACGAGGACGCCGACGAGACCCGCGAGGAACATCGTGACCCGCTGCCGCCCGGAACCCGCCCCCGGACGGCCCGTCGGCCGGGGAACCCGCGGCCCGTCGTACGGCGTCGGACCGCCCGGTGTCCCGCCGGGACCGTCGGGAGCGACCGGCGGCCGGGTCCACGAACCGGCGGTGAGCCCCACACCGGCAGTGGTGCCCGCCTTGGGGGAGCCGTCCACGCCGGGCTTGACGAAGCCGCCCGCGGCCGCCTTGACGGAGGCGCCCACGCCCGGTCCGGCGCCGGCACCCGAACCCGCACCGGCACCTGAACCCGCACCCGTACCGGCACCGGCACCTGAACCCGCACCCGTACCGGCACCGGGGGCCGCCCCGGCAGCCGTCCCGGCGTCGGCGGCAGGCCGGGCGGTCGCCTGGGAGGGGCCTCGATATCCCGCCAGCCCCCAGGAGTTGACGCCGGATGCCGCACCCGACCCGGTACCCCGGCCGGCGGACGCCCCGCGGCCGTCGCCACCGGCCGTCCTGCGGCTGCCGCTCTCCCCGGCGTCGGCGTCGGCGTCGGTGGCCGCCGGCCGGCGGGGGATCGTCGGCGAGACACCCGCGGGTCCGGCGATGCCCGGGGTGAGGGTGGCACTGCCGTTCCTGTGGGCGGACGGCCAGCCGGCCCCCCCGGCCGCACCCCGCTCCTTGCCCGCACCACCCGGCTCATCGCCCGTACCGGGCACCCGGCCCGACCCAGCCGCTCTCGACTCCCCGGACGCCCCGGACGCGCCGGACGCCTTGCTCGGCCCGGCCGCCCAGGACTTCCCGCCCGATCCGGCCACCCCCGACTCCCGGCCCGATCCGGCCACCCCGGACTTCCCGCCCGATCCGGCCACCCCCGACTCACCGGACTCCCCCAGCGCGGCACGCGCCTGGGAGATGCGGATCGCGTCCATCGTGCGGTCGTGCCGCATCTCCGCCCGGCTCCAGGCACGTTCGGCCAGCTCCCACATGGTGGCCAGGTGGGCGGGATCGGCGCCGGTGACCTCGGCGAGCGCGATGATCGCGCCCTTGGGTGCGAGGAGCCGCCCGCCGAGGTAACGCTCCCACGACGCCTTGCCGTAGCCCGTGCTGTCGGCCACTGCCGCGATGCTCAGGCCGCTGCGGTCCACGAGGTGCCGCAACCGGCCGGTGAACTCCTTGATCTGCGGGTCCAGATCCTCGGGCAAGGCCTTCCAACGAGGCATCGCTCCCCCTCTTCCCCCGGTCGGTGCTCTTGTGTCCCACGCGCGGCCCCCCGGCCCGCCCCCGCGTCCCGGTACCCGTGCCGGCCACCCACGGGGATGCGCTGCCCGAGGATCCCGGTTCCCGGAGCGGGAACGCACAGGAGCGTGCACCGCCGCGGCGGTGCACCCGGTGCTACGAGGTCCTCGTAAAAGTATCCCGAACTGTCAATACATCGACACCTGAACGGCGCCCGCGGCCGTGCGCGCGGACACCGTAGCGGAACGGTCACTTCCGTGCCACAGCGCAAGGACAGGCGTTGAACGGGGAGTTCGGGGGCGGAAGGCTGAACACGGACGGCGGCCCGTCCCTGCTCGGGGGAAGGGATGGGCCGCCGTTCCATGCCTGACGGGGTGTCAGCCGCCCCGGGTCACCGGTCCCCTCGCGTACCCGAACACCGGCCGCGCTCCCGGGCGGAGGGCCGGCGGCCCGCGTCCCCGGGCGGAGACGCGGGCCGGTCACCGGCGTCGCGTGGGCGGCTACTTGGTGATCGTGAAGTGCAGGGTGCCCTTCAGGAACGGGATCTGCAGCCACGGGTCGGGCTGGGCCATCATCGTCAGCAGGACGATCGCCACGCCGAGGATGCCGTACGTCGCGATGTCCGTGAAGCGGGAGCGGACGGCGAGCATGCCGACCCTCGGCAGGGTCCAGCGCATGACCGCGCCGGCCAGCAGTCCGGCGCCGATCAGCAGGGTGCCGTAGCGGAACACGTCGAGCGCGGTCAGCAGCAGGCCGAGCGCGACCGCGCCGAGCACCACCAGCAGCGGCCACTGCCGGGCGGGCGCCGGGGCGTCGCCGGGCGCGGCCCGGCCGCCGCCCTCGGGGCGCGCGGTGTCCCTGGTGAACAGCGGGAAGCGCCGGGTGACCCGCCGCGGGCGCCCCTGCGCGTCGGGGGCGCTGATCGCGTCCCGCACCTGCGGTTCCGCGTCTCCGCGGGTGTCCTCAGCCGGCACTGCGCTCCGCCGCCTCGACCACGTTGACCAGCAGCTGCGCCCGGGTCATCGGGCCGACACCGCCGGGGTTGGGGGAGATCCAGCCGGCCACCTCGAGCACGTCGGGGTGGACGTCGCCGACGATCTTGCCCTCGGCGTTGCGGGAGACGCCGACGTCCAGGACGGCCGCGCCCGGCTTGACGTCCTCGGCCCGGATCAGATGCGGGAAGCCGGCGGCCGCGACGATGATGTCGGCCCGCTTCAGGTGGGCGGACAGATCGCGGGTGCCGGTGTGGCACTGGGTCACGGTCGCGTTCTCGCTGCGCCGGGTGAGCAGCAGCGGCATCGGGCGGCCGATGGTCACGCCGCGGCCGACGACCACGACCTCGGCGCCCTTGATCTCCACGCCGTGGGCCCGCAGCAGGGAGATGATGCCGTTGGGGGTGCAGGGCAGGGGGGCGGGCTCGTTCAGGACGAGCCGGCCGAGGTTCATCGGGTGCAGGCCGTCCGCATCCTTGGCCGGGTCCATCAGCTCCAGGATGCGGTTCTCGTCGATGCCCTTGGGCAGGGGCAGCTGGACGATGTATCCGGTGCAGGCCGGGTCCTCGTTCAGCTCGCGCACCACCGCCTCGATCTCCGCCTGCGTCGCCGTGGCCGGCAAGTGGCGCTGGATGGAGGCGATGCCGACCTGCGCGCAGTCGCGGTGCTTGCCGGCGACGTACTTCTGGCTGCCGGGGTCGTCCCCGACCAGGATCGTGCCGAGCCCGGGCGTGACGCCCCTCTCCTTCAGCGCCGCCACGCGGGCGGTCAGATCGGACTTGATCGCGGCTGCGGTGGCCTTGCCATCGAGAATCTGGGCGGTCATGCCCCCATCCTCGCGGATGACCCGGCCCGGGTTCCAATCCGGGTGGCCGACGCCATGATCAGCGAGGTTGCTCTTGCACAACACATCGGGATTCCGGCTGGACAAGCAAGAGCCCGCTGACGAACGATGAACGCACAGTGCCGCGGGCAGTACCGGGGGGACGGACCGCATCTGTAGGACTCTCCTCCGAACCGTGCTCCCCGTCGTCCCCGCACTCGAGCAACGGAGGAACTCCGCCATGAGCTTTGGCGACCCGAACAATCCGTACGGCCCGCCGCCGAACCAGCAGCCGGCCGCCCCCGGCTACGGCCACCCGCAGGGCTCCCAGCCGGGCTACGGCCACCCGCAGGGCGGCCAGCAGGGGTACGGCTACCCGCAGGGCGCGCAGCAGGGGTACGGCTACCCGCAGGCGCCGCCCGTGGGGCCGTACGGTGCGGCCGTGCCGCAGACCATGCCCGGTACCGTCGGCGCCGCACGCGTGATGCTGTGGGTGATCACCGGTCTGCAGATCCTCGGCATCGCCCTGTTCGCGTTCTCCGCCGTCAAGGTGAGCGCCGCGAAGGGCGACAACACCCTGAAGGACGACGCCTCCTTCCAGCGGTTCGCCGACTACTCGACGGGCCTGCTGTGGGCCATCACGCTGTTCGCGGTCGCCTGGGCGGTGTTCACCGTCGTCCTGGCCCTCAAGTTCAACACCGGTGGCAACGGCGTACGCGTCACGACCCTGGTCTACGGCGTCATCACCGCGGTCCTCGGCCTGTACCCGTTCGTCCTCGTGGGTCTCGTCCACACGGTGCTGGGCATCCTGATCGCCTGCTTCGTCGGCGGTTCGGCGGGCTCGGCCTGGTTCAACCGCCCCCGCTACTGACCCGCACCACCCCGAGGGCCGTGTCCCGTCCCGTGATCGGGGGGACACGGCCCTGGCGTTCGCCGTCCGGGCGTGCGCGGCTCAGTGAAGGAAGCGGCGCGTGCCCGTCTCAGTGGAAGAAGTGGCGCGTGCCGGTGAAGTACATGGTCACTCCGGCCTTCTTCGCGGCCTCGACGACCTGCTCGTCACGGATCGAGCCGCCCGGCTGGACGATGGCCCGGACACCGGCGTCGATGAGGATCTGCGGGCCGTCGGGGAAGGGGAAGAAGGCGTCGGAGGCCGCGTAGGCGCCGCGGGCGCGCTCCTCGCCGGCCCGCTCCACGGCCAGCTTGCATGAGTCGACCCGGTTGACCTGGCCCATGCCGACACCGACCGAGGCGCCGTCCTTCGCGAGCAGGATCGCGTTGGACTTCACCGCGCGGCACGCCTTCCAGGCGAACGCCAGCTGCGCCAGCTCCTCGGGAGCGAGCGCCTCGCCGCTGGCCAGCGTCCAGTTGGCCGGGTCGTCGCCCTCGGCCTGGAGCCGGTCGGCGACCTGGAGCAGCGCGCCGCCGTCGATCGGCTTGACCTCGACGGGGTGGGCCGGGGCGTCGGGGCAGCGCAGCACGCGGATGTTCTTCTTCTTGGTGAGGGCCTCCAGCGCGCCCTCCTCGTACCCGGGCGCCACGATGACCTCGGTGAAGATCTCCGCGACCTGCTCCGCCAGCTCCTTGCTGACCGGGCGGTTGACCGCGATCACGCCGCCGTACGCGGAGACCGGGTCGCAGGCGTGCGCCTTGCGGTGCGCCTCGGCGACGTCCGCGCCCACCGCGATGCCGCACGGGTTGGCGTGCTTGATGATCGCGACGCACGGCTCGTCGTGGTCGTACGCGGCACGGCGGGCGGCGTCCGTGTCCGTGTAGTTGTTGTACGACATCTCCTTGCCGTGCAGCTGCTCGGCGGCCGCGAGACCTCCCTCGCCGGAGGTGTAGAGCGCGGCGGGCTGGTGCGGGTTCTCGCCGTAGCGCAGGGTGTGCGCACGCTCCAGGGTGATGCCGACGAAGTCGGGGAACCGCTCCCCGGAACCGTCGGCGGGGGCGTAGGAGGAGGCGAACCAGGAGGCGACGGCGATGTCGTACTCCGCGGTGTGCCGGAAGGCCTCCGCCGCCAGGCGCTTGCGGGCGGCGAGGTCGAACCCGCCGTCCTGCACCGCGGCGAGAACGTCGGCGTAGCGCCGGGGGCTGGTCACCACGGCCACGGACGGGTGGTTCTTGGCCGCGGCGCGCACCATCGACGGGCCGCCGATGTCGATCTGCTCCACGCACTCGTCGGGCGAGGCACCGGAGGCGACGGTCTCCCGGAACGGGTACAGGTTGACGACGACCAGGTCGAACGGCTCCACCCCCAGCTCGGCGAGCTGCTCGCGGTGGCTGTCCAGACGCAGGTCGGCGAGGATGCCCGCGTGCACCTTCGGGTGCAGGGTCTTCACCCGGCCGTCCAGGCACTCGGGGAAGCCGGTCAGCTCCTCGACCCTGGTGACGGGGACGCCGGCGGCGGCGATCCGGCCGGCCGTGGAACCGGTGGAGACGAGCTCGACACCGGCCTCGTGCAGCCCGCGCGCGAGGTCCTCGAGCCCGGTCTTGTCGTAGACGCTGACGAGCGCGCGACGGATGGCCCGCTTGTTGCTCTCGGCGGTCACTGGATAACTACCTTTCGTCCCTCGATGCGATAGCCGTTGCGGGCGAGCCGCCCCACGACCTCGACGAGCAGCCTTCGCTCGACTTCCCTGATGCGCTCGTGCAGCGCGCTCTCGTCGTCCTCGTCCCGGATCTCGACCACGCCCTGGGCGATGATCGGCCCGGTGTCGACGCCGTCGTCGACGAAGTGGACGGTGCAGCCGGTGACCCGGGCGCCGTACGCGAGCGCGTCCCGCACGCCGTGGGCCCCCGGGAAACTGGGCAGCAGGGCGGGGTGGGTGTTCACGAACCGCCCGCCGAACCGGGCGAGGAACTCCTTGCCGACGATCTTCATGAACCCGGCGGAGACGACGAGGTCGGGCTCGTACCCGGCCACGGTCTCGGCGAGAGCGGCGTCCCACTCCTCCCGGGAGCCGTAGTCCTTCACCTTGCACACGAAGGTCGGCAGCCCGGCCCGCTCGGCCCGGGCGAGCCCCTCGACCCCGGCGCGGTCGGCCCCGACGGCGACGACCCGGGCGCCGTACGACCCGGCTCCGGTGCGCTCGATCTCGTCCAGGAGCGCCTGCAGGTTCGTGCCGGATCCGGAGACCAGCACGACGAGGCGCTTGACCGCTGGGCCAGCGGGGGTGGCGGCCACGGTGGGGCCCTTTCTCGGGGTGGCGATATGTCCGGCCGACGGCTTTGTGCGTTCACACCAATGCTTCACGCCCCGCGATACGGGGAAGTCTACGAAGCGGCCGACCGTCAGCAACGATACCGGCACCGCGGACGGCCCCCGCGGGACGGGGGCGTGGCCGGAAGGTAGCGTTCGCAGGGAATCGGGACGGGGCAGCCTCGGGAACGCGGTCGTCATGCGGTGCGTTGACGGGGTGGAAGCTCACGCCGGACAGCCGTAGTCACCTAGGGGAAGACGCTCTTTTGATGGCCGATCGCAGCCTGCGACTCCTCACGTTCCCGCCGCACCCCGTCCAGGGGGGCGAGCGCGGCGCTGTGCTGCTGCGAGAGCGGCCGGCCTCGCCGCCCGAGGCGCCGCGCGGCCGCGACGGCGACGGGCGGGGCGGTGAGCGGCAGGACGACAACCCGTTCGCACCGCCCCCGGAAGGCACCCCGGACCGCCCGTGGCAGCCGCGCCACCACCCTGGAGCGTCCTCCGGCCAGGACCAGGGTCAGGGGAACGGACGGGGACAGGGCCAAGGGGAGGGGCAAGGCTCCGGCTCCGGCTCCGAGGACCACTCTCCCTGGGGCAGCCAGTGGAGCGACCGCCAGCCCGGCCGATCTCCCGGCGGCTTCGGCGACCGGCCCGGCGCCGATCCGCAGGGACCGGTCGGACCCGGCGGGCCGGGCGGACCGGCCGGCTCCCACATGCGCTGGGACCCGACCGACCCCGCCCAGCGGCGCGCGCGGTACGCACTGCTGTCGGGTATGTGGGCAGTCTTCTTCGTCCTGTTCAGCTGGCCGTACGTGGCCCTGCTGCTGGGTGCGCTGTCCCTGTACTGGGGCATCAGCTCGCTGCGCGCCAAGCCGCGCAGCGCGTCCCCGGACACCCCGGCGGCCCCGGCCCCCACCGGCCGGCCGCAGACGACGGCGGCAGTCGGCGGCCTGGTGACGGCCTCCCTGGCCCTGGCCCTGGTGGCCTCGACCTTCGCCGTCCAGCTGGTCTACCGCGACTACTACACCTGCGTCGGGGACGCCCTCACCCACGAGGCCAAGCAGTCCTGCGACACCATGCTGCCGAAGGAACTGCGCGGCGTACTGGGCGTGAGCGACGGCTGACGCGACGGGCGGGTGCCGCCGAGGACGGCCGAGGTCACCGGCGGGTGCCGACACTTCGGCTGACGCCACGGGTGCCGCCGAGGACGGCCGAGGTCACCGGCGGGTGCCGACACCGGGGAACACGGTCCGGCGATCCACTGCGGCACCCACCGCCGACCGCCGTCGGAGGTCCCCGACCGGCGGCGCCGGACGAGATGCGACGGCCCCCGCCGGCACCTCGCGCCGCACGCGGTCCGCCGGCCCGTCCGGCGGGGCGGTCCTCGCCGAACGCCGTCCGATCGTGCCTGCGCACCCCTCACGGAACGCGGTCCGGGCAATCCGGCGCGGGGCACCTTGCCGGTGCGTTCCGATGGTCCTCGTGCGCGATGGTCAGGAGTCCTTCTCCGGGGCCACGGGGCCGCTTCCGGGCGGGGGCGGTGGTGTGGAGGTTCCGGACGACGGGTCGCCCGGGGCCGGGGACCGCGCCGGTGGCCCGTCGGGGAGTTCGCGAGTGGCGGCCGCCTCCCTCAGGGCCGCCCAGCGGGAGGCGCGCGCCAGCTCGTCGTGCCAGTCGGAGGTGAACGGATCGTCGGCGGGGAGGAAGTCGTACAGCTCCTCCTCGGCGCCGCCGGCCGTGCCGGTCACCGTATCCGGCCGAGCGGTCCCCTTCGCCTTGATGAGCCCCCGGAACTTCGGGCCGCTCTTCGGCTTGGCGGCGTCCTTCGACTGGGTCTTCTTCTGCGACTGACCGGCACCCTTCGCCTGGTCGCCGCCCTTCGCCTGGTCACCCTTCGACCAGGTGGTGTCGTCCGACCGGGTGGCGTTCCCGGCGGCATGGGTACGCGCGGCCCTGCCGCCGTCCTCGCCCTTCGCCCCGTCTCCGTCCGTGGCCCTGCCGCCGCCCTCGCCCTTCCCCCCGTCTCCGCCGTCGGCCTCGCCGACGTCGGACTCGTTGCCGTCCATGCCCCCGGTGCCGCTCGCGGATTCCATGACCCCGGTGCCGCTCGCGGCCCGGCTGCCGTCCGTGATCCCGGTGCCGCTCGGGGCCTGGCCGCCGTCCATGACGCCGGTGCGGTGGCCGGCGTCGGTGCCTTCCGTGGTCCCGGTGCCGTGCTCGGCGGCCCCGATACCGTGCTCGGCCTCGGCGTTCTCGTCCTCGGTGGCGCCACCGGCCCAGACGGCGCCGCCCGGCTTCGCCGTCGGCTCGTCGCCGGTCGCGGGCTTCGCCGTCCCCGGCTCCTGAGGCCCTGCGGACTTCCCCCCGGGGCCCTGCCCGTCGTTGCCGGAGTCCGCCGCGGCCCCCGCCACCGGCGCCTTCGCCGACGCCGGTTCCTGCGTCGCGCCCTTCGCCGGGCCCGGGACCGCACCGCCGGCCGTCTCCCTCCGCGGCTCCTTGCCCCGCGCCGCACCTTGCGCTCCCTGCGCCGGAATCGCCTCGGACCGCTTCCGCCGGCCCCGCAGCCGCCAGGCCCGTGCGCCGAGCGCCACCGGCATCGCGAAGAGCGCCGTCCAGACGCCGGCCGCTCCCCCGGTCTGCCACCACACCGGGCCGAAGCGGGCCAGCGCGGCCACGCCCAGCGGCCCGCCGGCCAGTTCGGCGAGCAGGCCCAGGAACACCGCGCAGACCGCCGCCGTCAGCAGGACCGCCCCGGCGGTGCGGCCGGCCGACCAGCGGGCCCGCGCCGCCTGCCCGGCCTCCCGCCGCCGTACGGCCGCCCGCCCCACGAACCACCCCGCCGTCAGCCCGGCCGCCGCCGGCACCAGCCCGGCCGCCCAGTTCAACGGCGCTCCGGCGCCCGCGTCCGGCACCGCCGCCAGCAGCGGGAAGGGCGGCAGCAGAGGGGCCGGATCGGAGGCAAACGGATGCACCGGGTGTCCGGCGCCGAGGGCGAATCCGGGGCCGAGGGCGTAGGACGCGGCCCACACGGCGGCGTTGGGGATCAGTGCGATGCCGAGCAGCAGTACGGCGAACCGCCCCGTCCAGCCCTCCGTCAGCTGCAGGAAGGACGCCCGCGCCACGTCGCCGTGCCACACCAGGGACACCCCGGTCAGCAGCGCCCCGCCCCCGAAGAGCACCGCCGTCGCGACACCGGCCGCCCGTACGGCCGTACCCAGCAAGGCCCGCACCCCGGCGCGCGCGAGCAATCGCCGTACCGGCCCCGGCAGTAGCGCCGGCAGGCCCGATGCCGCCCACTCCGCTGCCGGTTCCGTCCCGCCGGGCAGGCGTCCCGCGTGCGGGTGGCGGTGCGCCGACCAGGTGCCGGCGGCCGCCGCGGCCATCGCGACGGCCGGCAGACAGCTCGTCACCCATTCCCACGAAGGGCGTAGTTGGCCGCCCGCGCAGTACAGCGTGGCCGCGCCGGCCACGCCGAGGTAGCCGAGCACGACGCCCGTCCACGCCGTCAGAGCCGGTACCGGGGGCGGTCCGTCGGGCTCGGCGGAGACGTCCGAGGCGTCGCGCGCCGCCCGGTACAGCAGCCACACCGGCAGCACGAGCAGCAGCAGCGGGGTCAGGCCCACCGGCAGCGGCGCGCCCGAGAGCGTGTCGGTGCGGACCAGTTCCACCCCGTGCGCCAGCAGCCACAACGCGGCGGCCACGTGCAGCGCCCCGCCCGGCCCGCTGTCGGGGTACGGCGAGCCCACCCACATGGCCAGGACGAGTACGGCGAACGCACCGAGCCCGAGCCCGGCCGCCACCGCACCGCCGAGAAGGCTCGCGCCCAGTCCGGGCGAGCGGTCGCGCACGCGGGCCAGCAGAGGCGACGGGGACGGTCGGCGAGCGGTCATCTGGATCACGGACGCCATGGTCCCAACGACACGCGCTTTCCCGTCGTAACGGGCGAACCCCCGTAGTGTCGCTCAATATATGTTTATGTTCTTTTTCGTACGAAAGGGTGCATGGTGACGACGCAGAGAACTGCCACCCCGCTGCCACCACCGACGGAGCGCCGACGCCTGCGCGTCGCCCACTCGCTGACCCAGGGTCAGCTCGCGGCCCGACTCGGCGTCAGCCGCGCCACGGTGCGGGCGTGGGAGTCCGGCCGCCGTGTCCCCGACGGAAGCGACGGCGAGGCGTACGCGGGCCTGCTGTCCACGCTCGCCCGCCCGACGGACCCTCAGGCCCCGGCGGGGAAGGCGAGCGGGCCCGTCCCCGAGGGCACGCCGGCCGCGCCCGAGCCGCTGACGCCCGCTCAGGCCTTCGACGCGCTGTACGCGTTCTGCGCACCCGCCCTCGTACGGCAGACCTATCTGCTCACCGGGCGCCGGGACCTGGCCCGCGAGGTCGTGGAGCAGGCCTTCCAACAGGCCTGGCAGCGCTGGCCCGAGGTGGCCCGGGACCGGGACCCGGCCGGATGGGTGCGCGCGGTGGCGTACGACTGCGCGCTCTCCCCCTGGCACCGCTTCCGCCCCCGGTACCGGCACCCCGAGCCCCCGCCCACCGACCCGGCCGACCGCGCCCTGTTGCACGCCCTGCTCGGGCTTCCGCCGGCATACCGGCGCACGCTCGTCCTGTACGACGGGGTGGGCCTCGACCTGCCGGAGACGGCGGCGGAGACGGAGGCGAGCACTCCGGCGGCCGCCAGCCGGCTCACACACGCCCGCGAGGCGGTCGCCGCCTGTCTGCCGGAGCTGGCCGATCCCGCCGAGCTCCATCGCCGCCTGCTGGAACTGGCCTCGGCGGAGCGCCTGCGCGCGGCCCGGCCGACGGTGGTGCGCACGGTGGGCGAACGCCGGAACGTCTTCTGGACCCGGGCGGCCATCGCGTTCACGGTCACGATCGTCGGGGCGACGACGCTGACGCTGCGGACGGCGCCGACGCACTACGAGGCGCCGATCGCTCCTGCCCAGGCGGTGCGGGGGGTGCCGCCGCGGGCCGCACTGGGGCCCCTGTCCGGGGAGGAGATCGCCCTCCGGAGGAAGCTGCGGCAGTCGGAGGCGAGCGGTCCGGAAAGGCTGATGCCGGACCTGCGGTGACGGGGCCCGCCGGCGCCCCCGGGGAGACCGGGCCCGGGGGCGCCGGCTGCGCGTTCGTGGTCGCTACGGGGGCGTTGCCTGCTGCGGATTCGCCGTGGCAGCGGTGGCCGTTGCGGGAGGGGGGGTCGCCGTGGCAGCGGCGGCCATTGCGGGATGGGGGTTCGCCGTGGCGGCGGTGGCGTCGCCGGGTGGGGATTCGCCTGGCAGCGGAGGCGTTGCGGGATGGGATTCGCCGTGGCAGCGGGGGCGTCGCCGTGCCCTGGCAGCGGCGGCGTTGCCGGGTGGGGATTCGCCGTGGCAGCGGAGGGCGTCGTCGCTGTG
>NZ_JBEOTD010000007.1:117388-123942 GCF_040426375.1 Streptomyces sp. NPDC096012 | reverse complement strand
GTGGAGGCCACTGCCGGAGGCAGGAGCGTCGTCGCTGTGGAGGCCACTGCCGGAGGCAGGAGCGTCGTCGCTGTGGAGGCCACTGCCGGAGGCAGGAGCGTCGTCGCTGTGGAGGCCACTGCCGGAGGCAGGAGGGGGGCGTCGTGGCTGGTCGCGCAGTTCCCCGCGCACCTTCGGGGGCGCGTCCCACGGGGCCTCTTCGGGGTGCCGGAGCGGGTGAGACGGCGGTGGGCCCGTCCCGGGTACGGGCGGGCCCACCGGCGGCGGGCTGGGAAGCCCAGCCGCCGTCACAGAGCGTGGATGCTCAGGCGCTCAGGATCTCGCGCGCCAGCTTGGCCGTCTCGGTCGGGGTCTTGCCGACCTTGACACCGGCGGCCTCCAGGGCCTCCTTCTTCGCCTGGGCGGTGCCGGACGAACCGGAGACGATGGCACCGGCGTGGCCCATCGTCTTGCCCTCGGGCGCGGTGAAGCCCGCGACGTAGCCGACGACCGGCTTGGTCACGTTCTCCTTGATGTACGCGGCCGCACGCTCCTCGGCGTCGCCACCGATCTCACCGATCATCACGATCAGCTCGGTCTCGGGGTCGGCCTGGAACGCGGCGAGGGCGTCGATGTGGGTGGTGCCGATGATCGGGTCACCACCGATGCCGACGGCCGTCGAGAAGCCGATGTCACGCAGCTCGTACATCATCTGGTACGTCAGCGTGCCGGACTTCGAGACCAGGCCGATGCGGCCCGGCTTGGTGATGTCGCCCGGGATGATGCCGACGTTCGACTGACCCGGGGTGATGATGCCGGGGCAGTTCGGGCCGATGATCCGGGTCTTGTTGCCCTTCTTGCCGGCGTACGCCCAGAAGGACGCCGAGTCGTGCACGGCGATGCCCTCGGTGATCACGACGGCCAGCGGGATCTCGGCGTCGATGGCCTCGACGACCGCGTCCTTGGTGAACTTCTCCGGCACGAAGATGACGGAGACGTCCGCGCCGGTCTTCTCGATGGCCTCCTTGACGGTCCCGAAGACGGGTACCTCGGTGCCGTCGAAGTCCACGGTCTGACCCGCCTTGCGCGGGTTCACGCCGCCCACGACGTTCGTCCCGTCACCGAGCATGAGCTTGGTGTGCTTCATGCCGGTGGCGCCGGTCATGCCCTGGACGATGACCTTGCTGTCCTTGTTGAGCCAGATAGCCATGGTGTGTGAGTCCTCGTCCTCGTGCTTACTTGGCGGCGGCCAGCTCGGCGGCCTTGTCGGCCGCGCCGTCCATGGTGTCGACGCGCTGCACCAGCGGGTGGTCGGCGTCCGTGAGGATCTGCCGGCCCAGCTCGGCGTTGTTGCCGTCGAGGCGGACGACGAGCGGCTTCTCGACCTTCTCGCCGCGGTCCTCCAGGAGCTTCAGAGCCTGCACGATGCCGTTGGCGACCTCGTCGCAGGCGGTGATGCCACCGAAGACGTTCACGAAGACGGACTTGACGTCCGGGTCGCCGAGGATGATCTCCAGGCCGTTCGCCATCACCTGGGCGGAGGCACCGCCGCCGATGTCCAGGAAGTTGGCGGGCTTGACGCCACCGTGCTGCTCACCGGCGTACGCGACGACGTCCAGGGTGCTCATGACGAGACCGGCGCCGTTGCCGATGATGCCGACCTCACCGTCGAGCTTGACGTAGTTGAGGTTCTTCTCCTTGGCGGCCGCCTCGAGCGGGTTGGCGGCGTCCTTGTCGTGGAGCTCCGCGTACTCGGGGTGACGGAACTCGGCGTTCTCGTCCAGCGACACCTTGCCGTCGAGGGCGAGGACGTCACCGGAGGCGACCTTCGCGAGCGGGTTGACCTCGACGAGGAGGGCGTCCGACTTGATGAAGGTGTCCCACAGCTTGACGAGGACGTCGGCGACCTTGTCCGCGACGTCGGCCGGGAACTTGGCGGCCGCGACGATCTCGCGGGCCTTGGCCTCGTCCACACCGTCGATCGCGTCGATCGGCGTCTTGGCGACGGCCTCCGGTCGGGTGGCCGCCACCTCCTCGATCTCCATGCCGCCCTCGACGGACGCGATGGAGAGGAAGGTGCGGTTGGCACGGTCGAGGAGGAAGGAGACGTAGTACTCCTCGACGATCTCCGGAGCGGTCTCGGCGATCATCACCTTGTGGACCGTGTGGCCCTTGATGTCCATGCCGAGGATGTCCGTCGCACGGGCGACGGCCTCGTCCGCGGAGGCGGCCAGCTTGACGCCACCGGCCTTGCCGCGACCACCGACCTTCACCTGCGCCTTGACGACGGACTTGCCGCCCAGCCGCTCGGTGATCTCGCGCGCCGCCTCAGGCGTGTCGATGACTTCACCGGCCAGCACCGGTACATCGTGCTTGGCGAAGAGGTCCCTCGCCTGGTACTCGAACAGGTCCACGCGCTTCCGTCCCTATCAGTGATCTCGCGGTTCGTTGGATGCGTGGGCGTGCCGCGAAGGGCAACGTGACGTCCGCAAGGGTCACAAGGGATGCGCACACGGTGTCCGAGCGCGCGGCATGTCCGTCTCGCAGGTTATCGCTGCTTGCGGGGGGCCCCTAAATCGCGGGTCACACCTGAGCGGTGATACCTGTCACATGATGCCGGAACTGCTGGCACGGCGTGCCGGTACGCGGCGGCGCGGGCACCGCGCGGGCACGGTGCGGGCCGGTCGGACACACGCTCTGAGCTGGGCACTGGCACGGTGCGGGCACCGGGCGGGTGCACGAGGCCTCACCGGGCTGGGGTTGACCCGGTGAGGCCCCCGGAACGCCCCGGATGGCCGGAGCCGGGGCGGTCGATCCCCACCCCAATGGAAACCTCCCGCCCCGTCCCGCGGGGGCCGGCCCGGAAGGACCGACGGCGTTCGGCCGTCCGGCTCCGTTCGCCCCCGCGGAGCCTGTCTGTCGCGCACCCTCGGGCCCGCTGCCCGCCATCGCGTACGTCGGGGCCGGACGCGGTGAGGCCCGTACGCGGCGGATGCTCTTGAACATGTGCGCGTCAGGTCGGTCCGAAACGGCGGGAACGGTTGCCATCCGGGAACACTCGGCCGGGCGCCGGCCCGGGGCCCCGGCGTCACGCCGTGTCCGGTACCGGCAGCGGCCGCTTCTCGAGTGCCGCCGCCATCACCTCCGGGAACAGGTCGGGCGTGCAGGCGAAGGCCGGTGCGCCGAGCGCGGCGAGCGCCGCGGCGTGCTCCCTGTCGTACGCGGGCGTCCCCTCGTCCGACAGGGCGAGCAGCGCCACGAACTGCACTCCGGACGCCTTCATCGCCGCGACCCGCTTGAGCATCTCGTCCCGGATGCCGCCCTCGTACAGGTCGCTGATCAGCACGACGACGGTCTCGGCGGGCCGGGTGATCCGCGACTGGCAGTAGGCGAGCGCCCGGTTGATGTCCGTGCCGCCGCCGAGCCGGGTGCCGAAGAGGACGTCCACGGGGTCGTCGAGCTGGTCCGTGAGGTCGGCCACCGCCGTGTCGAACACCACGAGCCGGGTGCTGATCGACCGCATGGAGGCGAGGACCGCCCCGAACACGGACGCGTGGACCACGGACGCGGCCATCGACCCTGACTGGTCGATACAGAGGACGACCTCCTTCTTCAGCGACCGCGCGGCCCGCCCGTGCCCGACGAGCCGTGCCGGCACCACCGTGCGGTGCTCGGGCAGGTAGTGCTTGAGGTTGGCCGCGATGGTGCGGTTCCAGTCGATGTCGTGGTGGCGCGGCCGGCTGACGCGGGCGCTGCGGTCGAGGGCGCCGGTGAGGGTGGCCCGGGTCCGGGCCGCCAGCCGTTTCTCCAGCTCCCCGACCACTTTGCGCACGACGGCGCGGGCGGTCTCCTTCGTCGTCTCCGGCATCGCCTTGTGGAGCGAGAGCAGGGTGCCCACCAGGTGCACGTCGGCCTCGACCGCCTCCAGCATCTCCGGCTCCAGCAGCAGCGCCGAGAGGCCGAGCCGGTCGACGGCGTCACGCTGCATGACCTGGACGACGGAGGAGGGGAAGTAGGTGCGGATGTCCCCGAGCCAGCGCGCCACGGACGGTGCCGAGGCGCCCAGCCCGGCCGAACGGTCCCGTCCCGCCGGCGGTCTGTCCCGCTTGCCGTAGAGCGCGGCCAGGGTCGCGTCCATCGCCGCGTCCCGGCCGGACAGCGCGCATCCGGTGCCGTCGGCCCGGTCGCCGCCGAGCACCAGCCGCCAGCGCCGCAGCCGCTCCCGGGCCGGGTCGTCCACGTCCGTCAGCGGTGCCTCGGTCGTCATGCGCCCACCCTCGCGATGCCGTGGTCGTCGATCGTGTCGTGCTCGGCGTCCAGGCCGAGCAGCAGTCGCAGCACGGGCAGCACGGCGTCGGCCCGCCCGGTGTCCGGTTCGGCGGCGAAGCCGGTCGCCAGGGCCTGGCCGCCGTGGCGTGCCGCGCGCTCGCCGGGTCCGCGCCGGACCAGTTCGCCGAGGGTTCTGCGCACGCCCGGCTCGTACGCCGAGAACGTGCGCCGCAGCAGCGGCAGCACGTCCGTGAACGCCTGCGCCGGCACCTCCGTCAGCCAGGCGTCGAGCAGACCGAGAAGCCGTTCGTCGTGCACGAGCAGCAGGCCGCCCCCGCCGCCGGCGAAGCCCTCGATCCAGGCGGCGGCGTCGGCCGGCGGTGTCCCCGGCGACAGCGCGAGCCCCATCAGCCGCGCTGCCTCCTCGGCGGCCAGCCCGCCGTCGTCGAGCAGCAGCCGCACGGCCCGTCCCCGCACGGCACCGGGCACGGTGCCCCGCAGGGCCACGACCCGCAACACCCCCCGCCAGCGATCCCGCAGCTCCCCCGGAGCGCCGGGGCTCCGGTCGACGGCCGCAGACCCGTCCCGCCCGGTCGACGCCTGCCGTGCCGTGGACCCGTCCGGTGCTCGTCCGGGGTGAGCCGAGGACGCGTCACGCCCGGCTGGCCCCCGGTGTGCCGCCGGCCCACCGGGCACCGTGGACGGGGCGGCCAGGGTCTCCGCCAGCAGGACCACCGCACTGTGCACGGCGTCCACATGGCCGCGCATCGCCTCCGCCGCGTCCGCGTCCAGTCCGGCGCAGGCCGGGGGCAGTCCGACGAAGATCCGCTCGGCCAGGCCCACCGCCACCCCGGTCAGCGCTTCGGTGTCGGTGCCGCGCACGTCGCCGTAGCGCAGGGAGCGGACCAGCGTGGGCAGGGCCTGTGCGAGGTGGCCGACGTCCGTGTCGAGGGCCGCCCGGTCGGCAAGCACCCGCATGACCACGGGCAGCGCGTCCGGCAGGCCGGCCAGGAGGCACCGCTCGGCCAGCGCGGTGACCTCGGCCAGCGCCCGCGCGGCACCGGCGTCCGCTTCGGCCCTGGCCCGCGCCGCGGCCTGCACGGTCGTCCCCCACACGCCGGCCTCGGCGACCCGGACCGACAGCTCCGGCTCCCAGCGCAGCCGCCAGGTCTCCCGGAAGGTGCCCGTACTCCCCCGGGACTCGGCCGGCTCGCCCCAGTGGACGCCGAGCAGCCGCAGCCGGTGCAGCAGCCGGCTGCGGCCCGCGTCGGTGTCACCGCGCAGGTCCAGCTCCAGCTCGCGGTCCAGCGCCTCCGGCTTGAGGCGCAGCGAGCGCTGCCGGCGGACCAGGTCCCGCTGCAACGGCACCGCGGGAGCCGACTCGGGGACCTCACCCAGCACGTCCCCGACCACCAGCCGGTCGTGCACCAGCGCCAGCGGTACGTCCGAGCCGTCGCACATCACCGCGCGCACCGCGTCGGTGGTCTCGCCCAGGCCGGGCAGCGGGCGGCCGCGCATCACCGCCAGGGTCTCGGCGAGCCGTACCGCCTCGATGACGTGCGCGGAGGAGACGATCCGGTCCTCCTCGCGCAACAGGCCGGCGACCCTGGTCAGCCAGCGCTCGACCGGCCGGTCCGGGACCCGGAACAGGTGTCCGTACCAGCCCGGCGAGTCGATGCCGGCGCCGTAACCGCTGGACCGGGCCAGCCGGCGGTGCGTCCACGGCACCCAGGTCAGGTCCGCCTTGACCTTGGGCAGCCCCTTGAGCAGCGCCCGGTCGGCGGCGACGGTGGTCTTCTCACGCAACGCGGGCACGTGCCAGGCCCCGCACACCACGGCGACCGTGTCCCCGAACTCCTTGCGGGCCTCGCGCAGCCGGAGCCGCATGTGGGCCTCCCGGACGGCGTCCCGGCGGTGCTCGCCGACGTCGAATCGCTCGCGCAGCGCCCCCATGGCCTCGGCCAGCGCGGTGAACGGGGCGAAGGGATCACGCCGGCCCGGCCCCCGGTGCTCGACGACGTCCTCCCACCACCGCTCGGGATCGTCGTACCCGGCGGCCTCGGCGAGCGCGGCCAGCGGATCGACACGAACCCGCTCCCCACCCGCGAGCCCGGGGCGGCCGTCGTCCCCCTCCCCGCGGACGTGGCGGGGCTCGACGGCGTCCCCCTCCGTACGGACGTGGCGGGGCTCGACGGCGTCCCCCTCCCCGCCGACGTGGCGGGGGTCGACGGCGTCCCCCTCCCCGCCGACGCGGCGGGGCTCGACGGCGTCCCCCTCCCCGCCGACGTGGCCGGGCCCACCGGCGT
>NZ_JBEOTD010000007.1:0-117291 GCF_040426375.1 Streptomyces sp. NPDC096012 | reverse complement strand
TGTTCCCCTCCCCTTCGGTGTGGCCGGGCCCGCACGCGTCCCCTTCCCCGCCGACGTGGCCAGGCCCACCGACGTCCCCCTCCCCGCCGACGTGGCCGGGCCCACCGGTGTTCCCCTCCCCTTCGGTGTGGCCGGGCCCGCACGCGTCCCCTTCCCCGCCGACGTGGCCAGGCCCACCGACGTCCCCCTTCCCGCCGACGTGGTCGAGCCCGCCGGTGCTCCCCTCCCCTTCGGCGCTCCCCTCCCCGTCGGAGCTGCCGGGTTCGACGCTCTCCGCCTCCTCGTGGGCGGGACCGGGCCCGGTGGGAGCCCGCACACCCGCGGCCCGGCCGGGTCCGCCGGGACGCTCACCGCCGGCGGTCGGCCCGGGCATCGCGAGTGGCCGGTCCCGGGACGTGGGGCCGCGCCCGTCGGGCCCCTCCTCGGTCTGCCGCCAGGCGAGCGTGTGCGTGGCAGGCAGGTCGATGAAGCGGGCCGGGACGCCGTTTTCCAGGGCCCAGCGGATGGCCACCCACTCGGGGCTGAACTCGGCGAACGGCCAGAACGCCGAACGGCCGGGCTCGTCCACGGCGTGGGCGAGCAGGGCGACCGGGGGCCGCAGGTCCGGGTCGGCGGCCAGGGGGATCAGCGCGTCGGCCTCGGCCGGCCCCTCGATCAGGACGGCGCCGGGACGGGCGGCGTCCAGCGCGGCACGCACCGCTCGGGCGGAACCCGGCCCGTGGTGCCGCACGCCGAGCAGCAGCGGCCCGGAGGCGAACGCCTTGCCCCAGCCGGTGTCGGTCCCGGTCCCGGTGTCGGTGCCCCAACCGGTGTCGGTGCCGGTGCCGTTGCCCCAGCCGGTGCCGGTGCCGGTGCCGGTCATACGCTCACCTCCCGGCAGGCGCGGTAGAAGTCCGTCCAGCCCTCGCGCTCGCGGACGACCGCCTCCAGGTACTCCTGCCAGACCACCCGGTCGGCCGCCGGGTCCCGCACGACGGCACCGAGGATCCCCGCGGCGACGTCGGCCGGCCGCAGCACCCCGTCCCCGAAGTGCGTGGCCAGGGCGAGGCCGCCGGTGACGACGGAGATCGCCTCCGCCGTGGACAACGTGCCGCTCGGCGACTTCACCTTCGTGCGTCCGTCGGCGGTGATGCCGTCGCGCAGCTCGCGGAAGACGGTCACGACCCGGCGGATCTCCTCGATGCCGTCCGGCACGGCCGGCAGGTCGAGGGAGCGGCCGATCTGCTCCACGCGGCGCGTCACGATGTCGACCTCGGCGTCGGCGCTCTCGGGCAGCGGCAGCACCACGGTGTTGAAGCGGCGGCGCAGCGCGCTGGAGAGGTCGTTGACCCCACGGTCGCGGTCGTTGGCCGTGGCGATGAGGTTGAAGCCACGGACCGCCTGGACCTCCTCGCCCAGCTCCGGAACGGGCAGGGTCTTCTCGGACAGGATCGTGATCAGCGTGTCCTGCACATCGGCCGGGATGCGGGTCAGCTCCTCCACCCGGGCCGTCATGCCCTCGGCCATGGCGCGCATGACCGGGCTGGGTACGAGGGCGTCGCGGCTCGGGCCGTGTGCGAGCAGCCGCGCGTAGTTCCAGCCGTAGCGGATCGCCTCCTCCGGCGTCCCGGCGGTGCCCTGCACGAGCAGGGTGGAGTCGCCGCTGACCGCGGCCGCCAGGTGCTCCGAGACCCAGGTCTTGGCGGTGCCGGGCACACCGAGCAGCAGCAGGGCGCGATCGGTGGCGAGCGTGGTGACGGCGACCTCGACGATCCGACGCGGCCCCACGTACTTGGGTGTGATCAGCGTGCCGTCCGGCAGGGTGCCGCCGAGCAGATACGTCGCCACCGCCCACGGCGACAGCTTCCAGCGTGCCGGACGCGGGCGGTCGTCCTGCGCGGCCAGCGCCGCCAGTTCGGCCGCGAAGGCGTGTTCGGCGTGCGGGCGCAACGCCTGGGCGGTCTGGTCGCGGTCGGGTTCGGCGGTCGTCGGTTGCACGGACACAGACATGGCTGAGGCCCCCTCCAGCTCGGCCGGTTCGGATCTGCCACCCACCGTGCACCACGCCACTGACAATCGCTCCGACCTGCACAGACTCGGTCACCGGGCCGATTGTCAGTGGCGGCCCCTACCGTCGTTGGCATGACTGAGCAGGGGGTGCGCTGGACTGCGGACCAGGTGCTGGCACTGGCGCCTGACGCCGCGTCACGCAAAGCGGGGAGCAAACTCGCCACGGCCGGGCCGTGGTCCGGGGTGGCGAGCGGGGAGGGGACGGTGTGGGGGCTGTGCAGGGGCAGTGGCGGCAGGCCGTACCGGACAGTGGTGGACCTCACCGGCCCGGCGTACAGGTGCAGTTGCCCGAGCCGTAAGTTCCCCTGCAAGCACGCGCTCGGCCTGCTCCTGCTGTGGGCGGGCGACGAGGGCTCCGTACCGGCGTCCGCGCCGCCGCCGGACTGGGCGGCACAGTGGCTGTCGGACCGCCGGGCACGTGCCGAGACCCGGCGGACACCGGCCGAGGGGGGCTCGACCACTGCCGGGCCCGCCGATCCCGAGGCGGCTCGGCGCCGCGCCGAGCGCCGAGCCGAGCGGGTCACGGCGGGTGCCACGGAGCTGGAGCAGCGCCTGGCGGACCTGCTGCGCGGCGGCCTGGTCTCGGCCGAACAGGCGGGGTACGGCAGGTGGGAGGAGACGGCGGCCCGCATGGTCGACGCCCAGGCACCCGGACTGGCCGCTCGGGTGCGGGAGTTGGGGGCGATCCCGGCGTCGGGCCCGGGCTGGCCGGCCCGGCTGCTGGAGGAGTGCGCCCTGCTGCACCTGCTCGGCGAGGGATGGCTGCGCCGTGACCGGCTGCCGAAGGCCCTCGTGGACACGGTCCGCTCCCGGCTCGGCCTGCCCGGCACCGCGGACGGCCCTCCGGTGCGCGACCGCTGGCTGGTCCTCGCCCAGCACGACACGGCGGACGCGAAACTGACGACGCGCCGGATATGGCTGCACGGCGCCGAGTCGGGCCACACTCGGCTGCTCCTCTCCTACGGTGCGGCGGGCAGGGCGCCCGAGCTGGCCCTGCCGGTCGGCCTGGCCCTCGACGCGGAGCTGTCCCCCCACCCGGGCGGCGGCCGGTCCCGGGCGGCTCTGGGCGAGCGGTTCGCCCCGCCCGCTCCGGCCGCGTTCCGGCCGCCGGGCGTGACCACGGCCGAGGCGGCGGCGGGGTACGGCGATGCCCTGCGCGACGATCCGTGGCTGGACTCGGTCCCGGTGACCCTGGATCGGGTGGTGCCGGTCCCGGACGGCGAACGATGGCAGCTGGCCGACGCCGACACGGACTCGGCCCTAACGCTGTCCCGGGCCACCCGTGACCGCCCCGGCCTGTGGCGCCTGGTCGCCCTGTCCGGCGGCGCCCCCGTCAAGGTCTTCGGCGAATGCGGGCACCGCGGCTTCACCCCGCTGACGGCGTGGCCGGAGAAGACGGGCGAGGCGGTGCCCCTGTGCTGACCCGACCGCCCTCGCCGAACGCCTCCCGCACCCGGCCCCACGACAGGCCCACCGGGCGGCCGACGACCTCCGCCGCCGGCGACACGGACACCGCAGCCGGCACGGACATCGGTGCCAGCACCATCAGCACCGGCACCGACCTCTCCGAATCCGCCGGCCACACCGCGCATGCCGCGCCCCACACCGAGGCGTACACCGCCCGGCCCACGCCGACATCTGCGCGCCCGCCCGGCGTCCAGCCAGTCGCGCATCCTTCGGAAGGGACGGTCATGAACGCGACCCCGGCGCCGACGCCACCCACACGCCTCACACCTGCCCGCCCGCCCGGCATCCGGCCAGGGCGCCTCCTCCAGAAGGGGCGGTCATGAACGCGATCCCGTCCGCGACGCCTCCCGCGGGCCCCTCCCGGGCCCCCGCCACGCCTCCCGCAGCGCCCTGGGAGGACCTGGTCACCCATGCCCTGCTGGGCACCGACCGGCGCTCTCCGGAGCCCGGTACGTCCGGTCGGGCGGCGCCGGTCGCCCTGCTGGACGCGGCCGCCGTGGCGACCGTACGGCGGCGTGCCGGGCTGCGGCCGGCCGCGGCGGCGCGACGGCCGGAGCCGGCCCCCGAGGACCCGCGCCCTCCGCTGCCCGCCGCGGCGGCGCGACGGCTCGCGACGCTGCTGGCCGACCGTTCCGGCGGCACGGCCGGCGCCCGGCGAGGCAGCTCCCCGGACCTCACGGAGCTGCTCCCGCAGTGGCTCGCGGTGGCCGGGGCACACGGGTACGCGGCTCCCCCTGAGGCGCTTCCGGCGCTCCTCGACGCGGCCCGGGGCCGTACGGACCTGCGCCCGGCGGCGCTGGCGTTCGCGGGTCCGCGGGCGCTGTGGCTGGCCCGGCTGAACCCCGACTGGCGGTTCGCCCTGCGCGCCGCCCCCGGTGGAGGCGCGGCGCTGCCCGGGCCGGAGGACGCCGAGGCGGTGCACCGGCTGTGGCGGGAGGGGTTGTTCGCCGAGCGGGTGGCCCTGCTGGGGATGCTGCGCGCCCGTACGCCGGCGCTCGCGCGCGACCTGCTGGCCTCGACCTGGCCGACGGAGCGGGCGGAGGACCGGCTGATGTTCCTGGACTCGCTGCGCACGGGCCTGTCCGGGCAGGACGAGCCGTTCCTGGAGCAGTCGTTGGCCGACCGCAGCCGCAACGTCCGGGCCACGGCGGCCGAACTGCTCTCCACGCTCCCGGATTCCGCCCTCGCCGCGCGCATGGCCGTACGGGCCGCCGCCTGTGTGGCCCTGGACCCCATGGGGGGCTCGCCGTCGATCGTGGTGGAGGCGCCGCTCGAGTGCGACTCCGGCATGGAGCGGGACGGCGTGGTGGCCAGACCGCCCGCCGGTCGGGGGGAACGGTCGTGGTGGCTCGGTCAGTTGGTGGAGGCGGCGCCGCTGGGCGTCTGGCCGGGGCGGCTCGGTGGCCGCGGCGCGCGGGAGATCGTGGCGCTGCCGGTGGCGGACGGCTGGCAGGACGAGCTGCACGCGGCCTGGTGCCGGGCGGCGGTGCGGCAGGGGGACGCCACCTGGTCGAGGGCGCTGCTCGGTTCACCGTCGGCGCCGGAGGCGGGCGGCCCGGGAGCGGTGTCCCTGTCGGAGCGGGCCAAGCTGCTCGCCGCTCTGGCACCGGCCGAACGCGCCGAGTGGGTGGCCGGGTTCATCGCGGCCCACGGCCTGTCGGAGGCCTTCCAGCTGCTCGGCGTCTGCGCGGTGCCCTGGGCTCCGCCCTTGGGCCGGGCGGTGGTGGACGCCCTGAACATCGCCCGGGACGCTGGCAGTTATCCCTGGAGCTTCAGTGGGGTGATGGGACTGGCGGAACGCTGTCTGGACCCGGCGGAGACCGCCCGGCTGGAGGCACTGCTGGCGATACCCGACGAGCGGGAGGACGCGGCGCCCGGCGCCGGCGGTTACTGGGCGGAGGCCTTCCAGCGACTGGTCACCACGCTGCGGTTGCGGGCGGAGATGGCGGCGGAACTCGCCCCCGCCCCACCCGCCCCACCGGCACGGACGCCCGCTCGAGCGGTGCCGACGCCGGGATGACAGCCGTACCCGGCCACGCCCTCACCGCGAACGCCCCTCGCCCGCCCCGGACACCCCAGCCCGGCAAGCCCCCGGACAGCCCCGGAACACCCGCCTGGCCGCCACACGCGGCCACCCGACCCACGTGGCCCACGCAACCGCTCGGCCGCGCCACCGCTCTGCCGCACAGCCACGCGACCGCTGTGCCGTACAGCGCGCCGCCACGCAACCGCTCAGGGCCTCAGCCGCTGAGCCATACAGCGCGCCGCCACGCAACCGCTCAGGGCCTCAGCCGCCCAGGCCCCCGAGCACGCAGCCGCTCAGGGCCTCAGCCGCCGGAGGCCGCCGGCTGGCGGACGTTCGCACGGACCCATTCCACGATCGACGTGGTCGTCGCCCCGGGCGTGAAGATCTCCGCGACGCCCTTCTCCTTCAGCGCCGGGATGTCCTCGTCCGGGATGATGCCGCCGCCGAAGACGAGGATGTCCTCGGCCTCCCGCTCCTTGAGCAGCTCGATCACCGCGGCGAACAGCGTGTTGTGAGCGCCGGAGAGGATGGACAGGCCGATCGCGTCGGCGTCCTCCTGGATGGCGGTGTCGACGACCTGCTCCGGCGTCTGGTGGAGGCCGGTGTAGATGACCTCCATACCGGCGTCGCGCAGAGCGCGTGCGATGACCTTGGCCCCGCGATCGTGGCCGTCGAGCCCCGGCTTGGCCACCACCACGCGGATCGGACCGGCTGCCACACCCATCACTGCCTCCATCAAACGATCACGGAAGCGATCGCTTCCGTCCGTAACGACAAGTACCGCACTTTTGGCGCGTCCCGCCACCCGTCGCGAAGTGAACGAACGTTATCCCCAGCATCCCGCAACCGGCAGTTTTACGGTGCGCGGCGAGGGGGAAATCACACAGTGGGACATCAGGGCACACGGGGGCCGAGCCGTCCTCCGTGTGCCGACGGGAGGTCGGCCGATGAAGGTCAGCGGGATAGTGCCACTCTTCCTCCCGATCTGCCGCCGTCTGTGGCCCGGCAGACTGGCCGGACTGTCCGTGACGCTGCTCAAGGCGACGGCCCTGGAGGCCGCGATCCTGGCCGGTCACCTCCTGCTGTACCCGACCGGCCTGACCCCGGAACGGCGCCCCGCGAACCTGCCCGTGGGGCCCACGTCGTCCGCCACCGGCGACGGCGCCGTCCCCCTGCCGGTGCGGGCCGGTCCGCCGGTGGTGCTGCTGCACGGCTTCATCGACAACCGTTCGGTGTTCGTGCTGTTGCGCCGCAACCTCGCCCAGCACGGCAGGCAGCGGGTGGAATCGCTCAACTACTCTCCGTTGACCTGCGACATCCGCACCGCCGCCGAACTGCTCGGCCGGCATGTCGAGGAGATCTGCGAGCGCACCGACAGCGCACGGGTGGACATCGTGGGGCACAGCCTCGGTGGTCTGATCGCCCGGTACTACGTGCAGTGTCTCGGCGGTGACCGGCGGGTGCGCACCCTCGTCACCCTCGGCACCCCGCATTCCGGGACGCGGGTGGCGCCGCTGGCCGACGCACACCCGATCGTGCGGCAGATGCGGCCCGGCTCGGCGGTGATCGAGGAGCTGTCCCGGCCCGCGCCCGGCTGCCGTACGCGGTTCGTCAGCTTCTGGAGCGACCTGGACTCACTGATGGTCCCGCTGGAGACGGCCTGCCTGGAGCACCCCGATCTCGACGCGGAGAACGTCCGGGTGAGCGGCATCGGACATCTCGCGCTCCCCCTGCATCCCGCCGTCGCGACCGGGATACGCGAGGTTCTCGACGCCCCACAGCCCGGGGACCGGCGCGCCGGCGGCGTGACAGTCGCCTGACGGCGGCCCGGCCGTCCCGCGATGACGTGCCACCGGCGTTGCGGGCGGCCCGGCAGGGCCCGACAACGCGAGGCACAGCGGGCCCACAGGTGACTCAGCGTCACCCCACATCGAACATTCATCGAACACAAAGCCAAACTCGCGACCGCCGCCCCCGAAACACGGCCGAATGCCCCTTTCCGGCCCGCTCGAAACCGGCGGAAGATTGTCGCGCCCACGTACCGCCGGGTACAGTCGCCGCACTGCTCTGGCAGCCCCTGTTGTCGAGGCGAAAGAGAAGTTGGTGAACGACCGTCACCCGCCGGGGAACTCGACCCCTCCGGCCCCGGCTTCCGACGCCTCTGCTCAGCACTACACGCCGTACGGCGCCACGGAAGTCACCTACGACGACCTCACCACGTACGGCGGCTACGACGCCACCGGTTTTGCGGGCGGTTCGACCGGTACCACGGCCTTCGACCACGACCCCCTCTTCGGCAGTCTCCCGGGCAGCGGACAGCCCACCGGCGCGTACGACACCACGCAGTGGCAGACCGGCACCGGCCAGATCCTGAACCACGATCCGTACGCGGCCCAGCACCACGCCGCCTACGACTCCGGCGGGTACGACACCACCGCCTGGACGGTCCCCGCGCAGGCCACCGGACACGATGTGAGCGGCCAGTGGGACGCGAGCGCCTGGCTCGAGCCCGACCGGACCGCCGGCGCCGACGCCACCCAGCAGTGGGGGTGGGGCACCCAGACCCTCGACACGGGCGCGTACGACGCCACGCAGTGGAACCCGGCCGGCCAGGCCGCGCCGACGGAGTCCGAGCAGGTCGGCGAACCGTTCGGCCGGCAGGCCACCGCCACGTTCGAGCAGGTCGGCGACGCGCACGCGACCGCCGGGTTCGAGCAGGTCGGCGACGCGCAGGCGACCGCCGCGTTCGAGCAGGTGTCATACGAGGACGCCGTCTTCGAGGAACCGCACGGTGGCGAGGACGCGGCGACCACCACCGGTGAACTGCCCGACGGGCACGTCCTGCTGGACGATCAGGAAGAGGTCACACCGCCTCCCGCGCCCCGGGCCGGCTCGCGCGGCGCCGGGCGTTCCCGGCGCCGTACGCCCGCCAAACGGTCGGCTCTGCTGACGGTCGCCGTGCCCTCGGCCTGTGTCATGGGAGTCGCCGGGATCGCGGCGGCCTCGGTGAGCGCCCTGACCGAGGACTCGGGCGAGGCCACCGCCGCCTCCCCGGACGAGGCGCACGTGGTGCAGCCGGCGATCGCCAACAGCAAACTGGATACCCAGCTCAAGACCCTCTCCGCCGGGGCCGACGACTTCGCCCACCGGGCGAGCCGTACGCAGGAGCGCATCGACCTCAGGGCGCAGCAGGCGCTGGAGCAGAAGAAGGCCGCCGCGGAGGCCGCGCTGAAGGAACGGCTGCGCCCCAAGTTCGCCCTGCCGGTCACGCAGCGGGGGCTCAGCGCCTACTTCGGGCAGGCGGGCGTGAACTGGATGTCGGTGCACACCGGCATCGACTTCCCCGTCTCCTACGGCACCACGGTGATGGCCGCCACCGACGGCACCGTCACGACCAAGTGGAACAGCGCCTACGGCAACATGATGATCGTGACGGCCAAGGACGGCACGGAGACCTGGTACTGCCACCTGTCCAGCTATCGCGTGGCCTCCGGTACGACCGTCAAGGCGGGCCAGCCGATCGCCTACTCCGGCAACTCCGGCAACTCCACCGGGCCGCACCTGCACTTCGAGGTCCGGCCGGCGGGCGGGGCGGCCATGGACCCCCTGCCGTGGCTGCGCAGCCACGGACTGGACCCGACCTGAGCCCCTGAGGGGCCGAGCCCCGCCGAACCGGCGGGGCTCACTTCGTCCATGGTTCTACCGGTTCCGCCGGCCACCACAGGGTTTTGTCCCTGGGCGTCCCCCGGGAATTGCCCCGGGGGTTCCCCTGGAAGTTCCCCTAGAGCTTCTCCACCGGCGCGTACCGCAGCAGCAACCGCTTCGGCTTGGCGTCACCGAAGTCGATCGTCGCCTCCCCGTTCGCACCCGTGCCCTTCACCGCGACGACCGTGCCGAGCCCGAACTGGTCGTGGGTGACCCGGTCACCGACGGCCAGCGCGACGACCGGCTTCTCCGCGGCGCGCCGCGTGGCGAACCCGGACGCGCCCGACGCCGA
Source organism: Streptomyces sp. NPDC096012 (assembly GCF_040426375.1). NCBI lineage: Bacteria > Bacillati > Actinomycetota > Actinomycetes > Kitasatosporales > Streptomycetaceae > Streptomyces > Streptomyces sp. NPDC096012. Next base: position 107,752 of record NZ_JBEOTD010000007.1, on the reverse strand, counting down.
GGACCGCGAGCGGCTCGACGACAGCGAGGCCGCGATCCCCGAGACGGGTCCGGAGGACACCGGCGCCGTCGCTCCCGTCCGCTTCCACTCCACGTGGGTGCCCGGGATCTCCTCCAGGAAGCGGGAGGGCGGGTTGTACGAGGGCTGGCCCCAGGCGCTGCGCATCGCCGACCGCGTCAGATACAGCCGCTCCCGCGCGCGCGTGATGCCCACGTACGCCAGGCGCCTCTCCTCCTCCAGCTCCTTGTTCTCGCCGAGGGCGCGCATGTGCGGGAAGACGCCGTCCTCCATGCCGGTCAGGAACACGACCGGGAACTCCAGGCCCTTGGCGGTGTGCAGGGTCATCAGCGTGATGACGCCGTCGCCGTCCTCCTCGTCGGGGATCTGGTCGGAGTCGGCGACCAGGGCGACCTGCTCGAGGAAGTCGGCGAGCGTGGCCTGCTCCCCGTCTTCCCGCCCCTGCTCGAACTCCAGCGCCACGGCCGCGAGTTCCTGCAGGTTCTCGATGCGGGTCTCGTCCTGGGGGTCGGTGGAGTTCTGCAGTTCGGCCAGATATCCGGTGCGTTCGAGTATGGCCTCCAGCACCGTCGCCGGACCGGCACCGGACTCGACGACGGTGCGCAGGTCCTCCATCAGCGTGTTGAACCGCTTGACCGCGTTGGTGGAGCGCGCGGCCATGCCGTAGGCCTCGTCGACGCGCTTCAGGGCCTGCGGGAAGCTGATCTTCTCGCGCTGGGAGAGGGCGTCGATCATCGCCTCCGCGCGGTCGCCGATGCCCCGCTTGGGCACGTTGAGGATGCGGCGCAGCGGCACCGAGTCCTCGGGGTTGGCGAGGACGCGCAGGTAGGCGAGGACGTCCCGGACCTCCTTGCGCTCGTAGAAGCGGACACCGCCGACGACCTTGTAGGGCAGGCCGACGCGGATGAAGACCTCTTCGAAGACGCGGGACTGGGCGTTGGTGCGGTAGAAGACGGCGACGTCCCCGGCCTTGGCCTCGCGCGCGTCCGTGAGGCGGTCTATCTCCTCGGCGACGAACTGGGCCTCGTCGTGCTCGGTGTCGGCAACGTAGCCGGTGATCCGCGCGCCCTGGCCGGCGTTGGTCCACAGGTTCTTCGGGCGGCGGGACTCGTTGCGCTCGATGACCGCGTTGGCCGCGGACAGGATGGTCTGCGTGGAGCGGTAGTTCTGCTCCAGCAGGATCGTCTTCGCGTTCGGGTAGTCCTCCTCGAACTGGAGGATGTTGCGGATCGTCGCGCCCCGGAAGGCGTAGATCGACTGGTCCGCGTCACCGACCACGCAGAGTTCGGCCGGCGGCAGGTCGGACTCGCCCGGCGGCAGGCCGGCGTCCCCGGGGGCGCGCTCGCCCGTGCCGACCAGCTCGCGCACCAGGGCGTACTGGGCGTGGTTGGTGTCCTGGTACTCGTCGACCAGGACGTGGCGGAAGCGGCGGCGGTAGTGCTCGGCGACGTCCGGGAAGGCACGCAGCAGGTTCACCGTCGTCATGATCAGGTCGTCGAAGTCCAGGGCGTTCGCCTCGCGCAGCCGCGACTGGTACATCGCGTAGGCCTGGGCGAGGGTCTTCTCGAAACCGTCGGTGGCCTGGGCGGCGAAGTCCTCCTCGTCGATCAGCTCGTTCTTCAGATTGCTGATCTTGGCGCTGAAGGACTTGGGCGGGAAGCGCTTGGGGTCGAGCTCCAGGTCGCGGCAGACCAGGGCCATCAGGCGCTTGCTGTCGGCGGCGTCGTAGATCGAGAAGGAGGAGGTGAAGCCGAGCTTCTTCGACTCGCGCCGCAGGATCCGCACACACGCGCTGTGGAAGGTCATCACCCACATCGCGTTCGCGCGCGGGCCGACGAGCTGCTCGACGCGCTCCTTCATCTCGCCCGCGGCCTTGTTCGTGAAGGTGATCGCGAGGATCTGGCCCGGGTGCACGCCCCGGTCGGCGAGCAGGTGGGCGATGCGGTGGGTGAGCACGCGCGTCTTGCCGGAGCCGGCGCCGGCGACGATGAGCAGCGGGGAGCCGGCGTGCACGACCGCGGCGCGCTGGTTGTCGTTCAGCCCCTCCAGCAGGGCCGCCGCGTCGACGACGGGGCGCGGGGCGCCGTCGCGGTAGTAGGCGTCCCGGTCCGGGGGCACGTCGAACTTCCCGCCGAACAGATCGTCCGGAACCGGCTCCGGAGCGTGCTCGTCCTCGGGGGGCGGGGGTTCCTCCTCGCGCCCGCGTGGGGCTTGGAGGTCCGCCAGGAAGCTGTCGTCAAAGAGGCTGCTCATCGCTCTCCGAGTCTAGGGCGCCCCACCGACAACCGGTCCCGCTCCCCCGAACTCGGCCCGCGGGCGCAGTCCGCTGTCGGACAGGGTCCCGGAGCGCCGGCCGTCCGCCCCGCAGAAGGCCGATCATCCCCTCACGCTGCGGAAGCGCCTGGTCACACGCGTGTGAAACCTTCCCCAGGTCACAGAAATGTATCGGACATACCGCACACCAACCTTCACAGGAGTCACACGAGTTGGCTAGGTTTCCGTCAGGCCGTACGAACCCTCTCCGGCGAACCTCGCCGGGCCGAACGGCCTCCGCCGAGTCCGGCGCGCCCTGCACGGTGCCCGGAGCCGGGGACCCACCGTTCCTGGGGTGAATCGGCCGACTCCCGCACGGGACGACGCCGTAGGGCAACCCTTCCGAAGCACCCGCCCGAACCCGACAGCTAACCCGGTAGGCGGCATGCTGGAAGGAGTCGCCTCCCTTGGCGTCGCACCGCAAGTCGCGCCCCGGCGGCAGTGGACCGGGCCTGCGCGGACCCGTTCTCGCCACTGCCGCCCTCACCTCCGTGGCCGTCCTGTCCCAGACGGCCGAGGCCGCGCCCGCCGACGACGGCAGGCCGAGCCCGGAGGAGATCGAGAAGAAGATCGACGAGTTGTACCGCCGGGCCGAACCGACCCCGCAGGAGGAATCTGCGGCCAGGCAGCGGCCTCGTGCCGGGGAACCGCGGCAGGAGGGCGCCCGGCGCGCGGTCCGGACCCCCGCGATCGCCCGGGAGGGCCGGGTCCCGTTCGCGGCCGCCCCGGACACGGCCGCCTCCCTCCTCGCGGAGTATCCGCAGGACCACTTCGCCCAGAGCAGGGTGCTGAACCGGCTGGCCTCGCGCGTGAAGGACGCGGCCGGGCGGGGCCGGGCCCCCCGGGGGCCGGAGGCCTCGGCGGCATCGGCGGCACCGGCGGCCGCGTGGTACGACGTGACCGCGGCGGGGGCCGCGGCACCGGCCCCCGAAGCCGGGGCCACCGCGCCGGCCACCGGCGCGGACCGTGAAGCCCCGGGTCGCGCCGCGCCGGCCACCACGGACCGCGGGACGAGGGCCGCCACCGCGGGCCGCGCCGCGAAGGCCACCCCCCTGGACCAGGACGCCAAGGCCGACACCCCGGGGTACGACGTCAAGGCCGCGAAGGCCGCCGTGCAGCGCAAGCTCGCCGTCACGCGCGCGTTGCTGTCCCGGCACGCGGCCTCGGAGGACGGCGCAAGGGCAGAGCTCGGCCCGCACCTCGCGGCACCCACCGCGCTGCCGTACACGCCCACGCCCCCGTCCCTGTCCCCGTCCCCAGCGTCGTACGCGCTCCCGCCGACACCGCCGTACCCGCCTCTGGAGACGTCGTCGCACTCGCCTCTGGAGACGCCGTCGTACGCGCCCTCGGCCACGCCGCCGTACGCGCCCCCGGCGACGCTGCCGGTCACCAAGGCCGAGAAGGCGATCGCCTTCGCCCGCGCCCAGATCGGCAAGCCGTACGTGAGCGGCGCGAGCGGACCCGGCTCCTACGACTCCTCCGGCCTCACCCAGGCCGCCTGGCGGGCCGCCGGCGTCACCCTTCCGCGTACCGCCCGGGAGCAGGCCGCCGCGGGCACCCCCGTCCCGCTCATCGACGCACGCCCCGGTGACCTGGTCTTCTTCCGGGACGACAGCAGCCATGTCGGCCTCTGCACGGGTGACGGGATGATGATCCACGCCCCGGAGCCGGGCGCGTACGTCCGCGAGGAGTCCGTCGACCGCGGCGGCACATCCGTCGTCGAGGGCGTCGTACGGCCCGCTTGACCGTCTCCGTCGCCGTCGCCCGGTTCCCGCGCTTTCGGACCCCAGGAAGCCGAGCGCGTCGGGAACGGGCCGCGCGTCGGCGGCCTGCTCGCGCGTTCCGGCGTTTGCCGCCACCAGCGCGCACCGGCATTCCCCGCTCCACGGGCGTGTGCGGTGTTTTCGCGCTCCACGCGCGCGTGGACGGCGTTCTGTGCTCCACGCGCGTGTGCCGGCGCTCTGCGCCACACCCGCGTAGTGCGGCGTTCTTCGCGGTCCACGCGCGCGTGGACCGCGTTTTTCCGCTTCACGCGCGCGTGCCCTGCCCGTCCGATGCGCCCGGCTGCCTAGCATCGGGCGCATGCCCGGTATGTCGAGTGTGCGCGCGTGGTGGGCGGGGCGGCCCCCCTCGGCCGGGTCCGCCGTGATGGCGACCGGCATCGTGTCGGTGGGCCTGCATCTGGCCGGCGCGGAGACGGTCTCCCGGATCGCGCTGGCGATGGCCTGCATCGCCTGGCTCGCGCTGGCCGCCGACTTCGTCGTGCGGCTGGTGGGCGAACGGCGGCGCTGGGTGACCGAGGCGGGGAACCCGGAAGCCCTGACCGCCGTCGCGGCGACGGCCGTGCTGGGCACCGGGATCTCGGCGCTGGGCCGGCAGACCCTGGCCGAGGCTCTGCTGGCGCTCGCCGCGCTGCTGTGGCCGGTGCTGCTCGTCCTCGTCATGCGGCACTGGAAGCGACGCATGCCGGGATCGGTGTTCCTGTGTTGCGTGGCCACACAAGGGCTCGCGGTGCTGGCGGCCGCGCTGGCCGCCGCGGAGGACACGGCCTGGCTCGCGCGCACCGCTCTGGTGCTGTTCTGGCTGGGCCTGCTGCTCTACGGGGTCGCCCTGGCCCGCTTCGAACCCCGGGAGGTCCTCAAGGGCGCCGGGGACCACTGGATCGCGGACGGGGCACTCGCGATCTCGGCGCTGGCCGGGGCGAACCTGCTCGCCGCCGACAGTGGCCGCCTCTACCTGTGGAACGACGACGACCGCGACGTACTGCGCACCACGACGATCACGCTGCTCGCCCTGGACCTGGCCGGGTACCTCTTGCTGCTGGCGGCCGAGGCGGCCCGGCCGCGCCCCGGCTACGACATGCGGCGGTGGTCGACGGTCTTCCCGATGGGGATGACGGCGGCGGCGGTGCTGTCCGTCGCATCCGCCGTGCACGTCGGGTGGCTCAGGCTGCCGGGTCAGGTGCTGGTGTGGGTGGCGGTGGCGGCGTGGCTCGCGGCCGCCACCGGTGCGGTGCTCACGGCCCGCGCCCGCGCCCGCGCCGGCGCCCGCTGACCGCCGACCGTCAGGTCCAGAGCACGGCGATGAAGATGTTCGCCACGGTCAGCAGGCCGACCAGCGCGAAGGGCCCCTTGTCGACCCGCTCCTCGTCGCGCTTCACGTAGACCAGTCCGAGGATCACGATCAGCAGGGCGAGCTTCACGCCGATCTTGAAACTGTTGACATGGTGGTCGTCGGCCTGGTTGAGGCCGACCAGGGCGACACCCGTGACCAGCATGGTCAGGGCACCGTGCAGCATGCCGGGCACGAACCGGGCCCTGCCCTCGCCCATCGCCTTCATCTGGGTGAGGAAACCACCGAGCAGCGCGGCGATGCCGATGATGTGCAAGCCGACGAAAAGATGGATGAGTACGTCCATGGGGCCGGAGCCTAACGAGGGGCGTTCCGGCCTCCATCCACCGGGCCCCGCCCGTCGCGGTGGCACCCTCTGTCACCCAGGCGCGGTGGACCTTGCATATATGCGTCCCGTACCACCCCACGGATCCCGCCCGTCACGCTTTCGGCGCTTCGGTCACCACCCTGTGTGAAGGCGACGACACAGCCTGGGAGACGCGGTCACCTTGCACCACCGATCGGTCCATCGAGGTCAGTTGCGAACATTGTGTTACCGATTGGTCACGGACGGGCCTACCGTCCTCCCCCAGGTGACCGGCTTCCCACCGCCGCCCGGGCCAGGGGCGGCGGCCGGCCATCACCGCCGAGAAAGGCCCGGCGGAGGCCCACTCCCCCTGTGCGGGCCTCCGCCGGACATCCCCACGGCTCGGGCCCACGAGCCCACGAGTCCCGCGACTCCTGCGAGTTCCACGACTCGCACGAGTCCGGCGAAAGGACGTGACGGTTCAGGTGGCAGCGCACCGCAAGCCCCGGCAGAGCCCGCTCAGCGGACATACGGTCCGGACGGCCGCCACGCTCGCCCTGGCGGGCGCGGCCACGGCGGCGGGCTTCGACGGGACGGGGCACGCCGAGCCACAGCTGACGCCGGCACAGGTGAAGGCCAAGGTCGACAGGTTGTACCAGGACGCGGAGTCCGCCACCGAGAAGTACAACGGGGCGAAGGAGAAGGCCGACACGGCCCAACGACGGCTGAACGCCCTGCGCGACCAGGCCGCCCGCGAACAGGAGAAGCTCAACTCCACCCGGGACGCCCTGGGTTCGATCGCGGCAGCGCAGTACCGCGACGGCACCATCGCTCCGGCCTGGCAGCTGGCCCTGTCCGGCGACCCCGACCGGTACCTGGAGGGCGCCGCGCTGGCGGAGCGGGCCGGCGACCGGCAGGCGGTGGCCGTGTCACAGGTGCGCGAACAGCTGCGGGAGATCGAGCGGCTACGCGGCGCCGCACGCGTGGAGCTGTCCTCCCTGCGCTCGCGGCAGGCCGAACTGAAGCGGCAGAAGAAGACCATCACCGGCAAGCTCGACGAGGCCCGGCGGCTGCTGGCGCGGCTCACCCCACGACAGCGGGCCGAGGCCACCGGTGACGGCGCGCCGGCCGGACACGCCTCGCGCTCGGCCTCCGGCACCCGTGAGGCACTGGAACGGACCGCGTCCACCACGGCCCCGAACGCGCGCGCCGCGGCCGCCGTGTCCTACGCCTACGCCAAGCTCGGCAGCCCCTACGTGTGGGGCGCGACCGGGCCGAACGCCTTCGACTGCTCGGGCCTCGTCCAGGCCGCCTACCGCTCCGCCGGCCTCTCCCTGCCCCGCACCACCTACGCCCAGATCAACGCGGGCCGACGCGTCTCCCGCTCCGAACTGCAGCCGGGCGACCTGGTGTTCTTCTACTCCGGCATCAGCCACGTAGGGCTCTACGTCGGACACGGACAGATGATCCACGCCCCGAACCCGTCGGCCCCGGTCCGGCTGGCGCCCGTCGACCAGATGCCGTTCGCCGGGGCGACGCGGGTGGCATGAGGCGTCCGGCGGCCCCGGCCGGGGTCAGACCAGCCGGCGCGCCGTCGCCCAGCGGGTCAGCTCGTGGCGGTTGGACAGCTGGAGCTTGCGCAGCACCGCCGAGACGTGGGACTCGACCGTCTTCACCGAGATGAACAACTGCTTGGCGATCTCCTTGTAGGCGTACCCCCGGGCGATCAGGCGCAGCACCTCGCGCTCGCGCTGGGTGAGGCGGTCCAGGTCCTCGTCCACCGGCGGGGCGTCGGTGGAGGCGAAGGCGTCCAGGACGAAGCCGGCCAGCCGCGGGGAGAAGACGGCGTCGCCCTCCTGCACCCGGAAGATCGAGTCGACCAGGTCGGTGCCGGTGATGGTCTTGGTGACATAGCCGCGGGCGCCGCCGCGGATCACGCCGATGACGTCCTCCGCCGCGTCCGACACGGACAGCGCGAGAAAGCGCACCGGCCGCTCGGCGTCCGCCATCAACGGCGCGCACCGGCGCAGCACTTCGACACCGCCGCCGCCCGGCAGATGGACGTCGAGGAGGACCACCTCGGGGCGGGTCGCGGTGATGACCGTGACCGCCTGGTCGACGTCCGCGGCCTCGCCGACCACCTCGACGCCGGTCTCGGCGGTCTGGCCGATCTCGGCCTGGACGCCGGTGCGGAACATCCGGTGGTCGTCCACGAGCACCACCCGGACATGCCTGCCGCCCTTGCCGCCGTCGGCCGGCCTGCCGGATCCGGCCGCCCCCGCCGCCGCTTCCTCGGTGCCGTTCGCCTCGGTCGCGTCGCTCATGCCGTCTTCTCCGCCCTCTCCATCTCCAGCTCGACCTCCGTGCCGCCGCCCGGCACCGCCCGCAGCCGGGCCGTGCCGCCGTTGCGCTCCATGCGGCCGATGATCGATTCTCTGACGCCCATCCGGTCGGCGGGTATCGAGTCGAGGTCGAAACCCGGGCCGCGGTCGCGCACCGACACGAAGACCGTCTTTCCCTCGACTTCGGCGTACACCTGTACGGCGCCGCCGTCGCCACCGTACTTGGCGGCGTTCACCATCGCCTCACGTGCGGCCTGCATCTGCGCACTCGTCCTGTCGTCCAGCGGGCAGTCGCCCACGACGACCACCTCTATGGGCACGCCGTGCTTGTCCTCCACCTCGGCGGCGCTGCGCCGCACCGCCTCGGCGACGGTGTCCGGCTCATCGGCCTCGTCCCTGCCGGTGCCCTCCGGCTTGTACAGCCAGGTGCGCAGGTCGCGCTCCTGGGCGCGGGCGAGGCGGCGCACCTCGCCGGCGTTGTCGGCGTTGCGCTGGATCAGCGTGAGGGTGTGCAGCACGGAGTCGTGGACGTGGGCGGCGACCTCTGCGCGCTCCTGGGCGCGGATGCGCATCAGGCGTTCCTCGGACAGGTCCTGCGTCATGCGGACCAGATAGGGGCCGGCGAGCAGCGTGATCCCGACGAGCACGGCGAGCGCGGCCTGCAGGACGGCACCGAGGTGGGCGGCCGAACCCTGCAGGACGAAGATGGCGGAGACGCCGGTCGTGACGAGCAGGACGCCACCGGCCGCGCGGAGCAGGGTGAGGGTGCGCCGTCGCCGGCCGACCTCGACCCAGCGGGCCCGCCGGGCGTTGTCTGCCTGCCGCCAGACCAGGGCGACGCCGGCCGCGACGAGCACGGCGGGCCACAGATACGCCTTGGCCGCGCTGCCCAGGTTGACGCTGCCCACGAAGACCACGGACACGATGACCATGAGGAGCAGCGCGACGATCTGTCCCCGGTCCGGCTTGCGGGCCACGAGTCTGCGCCGGCCGTCCGGCGCGGTCTCCGTGGCGACCAGCGTCGGCGGTTTCTGGCCGCCGACGCCGCCGACGCCGAGGGGGACGAAGAACCAGAACGCCGCATACAGCAGCGCCCCGAGTCCGTCGGCCATGAACAGGCCGGCGAAGACGAGCCGCACCCAGATGACGGGCAGCCCGAGATGCCCGGCGAGGCCCCGCGCCACTCCGCCGAGCCAGCGTCCGTCGCTGCTGCGGTAGAGCTTGCGCGGCGGCCGCGGGTCGTCGAGGGGCGGGCTTGCGGCTTCCGGCATGGCAACGATGGTCACATGCCAGGCAGGACAAGGCATCAGGGTCGGCCCCCGAGACGCCCCTGATCTTCGGGCGGGGTCGGTTCGTCGAGCGCCGGCCAGCGCTGGCCAGCACCGCCGAGCACCGCCGAGCACCGCCGAGCACCGCCGAGCACCGCCGAGCACCGCCGAGCACCGGGAAAACGCTGCCGGCACGCCGGGAAAGGCTGTCGGTCGCGCCGGGAATCGTGCCGGGACAGGGCGATCCGCCGCCGCTCGAACGCTTCCCCGCCCCCTCTCAGGGCCGATTTCAGGGTTGGCCCAGGGTCGTCCCGACTGCCGCCGCGGTCGCCGTGCCGCCACCATGGACGCATGACGGATCACGAGCACGCCGCGACGGGTCCGGGACCCGGCACCGGCCCGAGCCCCGACCCGGGCACCGGACCGACGGATGCCGCGCCCGCCGCGACGCAGAGGACGGGAGCGACCGGCACGGACACCGGCGCCGGCGACCGCGTCGGCGACCACACCGCCGCCGGCACCGGGACCGGCAGGCCGGAGCAAGGACAAGGGCAGGATCGAGGGCAAGGACAGGGGCAAGAACAAGGCCAAGGGCAGGCGGAGACACAGGCACAGGCACGGGCGCATCAAGCGGAGCGCGGCCCCGCCGAGGCCCCCGCCCCGTTCCGGCGCGATCGCCGGCACAAGATGATCGCGGGTGTGTGTGCGGGGCTCGGCCGGGAGACCGACCTGGACCCGGTGATCTTCCGCATCACCCTCGCCGTGCTGTCGGCGACCGGCGGCTTCGGCCTGATCTTCTACGGCTTCGCCTGGCTTCTGGTGCCGTACGACGACGAGGAGGAGAACGAGCTCCGCAAGCTGCTCACCGGCCGCGTCGACGGCCAGGCACTGGCCGCCGTGCTGTTCGCGCTCGTCGGCTGCGGCATCTTCCTGACCATGCTGAGAAACGGCGGGGTGCTGACCTTCTCCGTGGTGCTCTCGCTGCTGCTGGCGGGCGCCGGGTACTGGTCGCGGCGCCGTGGCGCCTCCGACCCCGACCCGCTCGCCGCCCAGGCCGCCGCGGACGCCCCGCCGGAGGCCCAGGCACCGCCGGTCGTCACCTTCCACCCGTCCTGGTGGCGCGATCCCATAGTCAAGGACGGCACCCATGTCGGCGGCACCGGCTATCTGTGGGGTCCCGGCGACGCCCGCGAGCCGGCCCCCGGCTCGGTCCTCGACGTCGGCATCGCCCTCCCGTGGACCCACCACGGCCCCACCAAGCCGCCACCGCGACCGGAGCCGGCGAGAGCCCGCGGCCCACGCTGGATCGGCGGCTGGGTGTTCCTGCTCGCTCTGCTGGCCGGCGGCCTCGGGACCGGGCTGACCTGGGACACGCGCCCGCTGGGCACCAGCCTGCAGACCGGCCTCGCCTGCGCGCTGGCCGTCTTCGGCCTGGGCATCGCGGTCAGCGCGTTCCTGGGCCGCACGGGGGCGGGGACGGTGTTCCTGGCGCTCGTCACGGCGGCACTGCTCGCCGGGGCGTCGGCCATGCCCGGGGACATCACCACGCACTGGCGGGAAACGTCGTGGAAGCCGGCGGCGACGGCGCAGCTGAGGCCGGCGTACGAACTCGGCACCGGGCGGGGCACGCTGGACCTGAGCCGGGTGCGTCCGGGCAAGGGCCGTGAAGTCGCCACGAGCGCCCATGTGGGCGCGGGGCAGCTGAAGGTGGTCGTGCCGGCGGACGCGACCGTGCGGATGAGCATCGACGTGGGAGTGGGCGACATCCGGTTGCCCGGGGACGACAGGAAGGATGTGGACGTGCGGCCCGGCAGGCACGAGGACGTGACCCTGGCGCCGGCGAAGGGCGCCACGGGATCCGGGACACTGGCTCTGACACTCGGGGTCGGAGCGGGACAGGTGGAGGTCAGCCGTGCTGCGTCATGAGTTCCAGCCCGGGAAGCTGGTCGCCGGGCTCTCCCTGATCGCCACCGGTGCGGTCTACGCCGGGGACGCGGGCGGTGCGTGGCGGACACCGTGGTTCGTGATCGTCCCGCTGGTCATAGGCGGCCTGTGCCTGGCCGGCGCCACGGCCGCTCTGACCCGCGGTATACGCGGACGGGGCGGCTCCTAGAGCGGCTGCCGGGCCCGGCCGGGCGAGGCGTGACCGACGGACTCGGCCAGGGGTGGCGGGGCCGGCGGACTCGGCCAGGGGTGGCCGGGCACCCGGATCCGGCCGGCGAGGGCGGGACTGCCGAACTCCGCCGGACGCGGCAGGGCAGCTGACTCGGCCGAACGCAGGGGCGGCTGGACTCGGCCGAACGCAACGCGGCGGCTGGACTCGGCCGGGGGCTGGACTCGGACCGAACGCAACGCGGCGGCTGGACTCAGCCGGGGGCTGGACTCGGACCGCACGCAACGCGACGGCTGGACTCAGCCGGGGGCTGGACTCGGACCGCACGCAACGCGGCGGCTGGACTCGGCCGGGGGCTGGACTCAGCCGAGCACAACGGGGCGGCTGGACTCGGCCGGGGGCGGCGGCTCGATGCCCTTCGGTTCAGTAGCCGCCGTAGCCGACGGACCGTTGCCGGCGTCGTGCGCGCCAGGCCGCGTCCACGGAGAGGTAGGGGGCGCCGGCGAGGATCAGGGGCAGCCAGGCCATCAGATAGGCGAGGTCGTTGCCGTAGTAGTACGGGTCCGTGGCCCAGCTGACGGTCAGCCACAGGCTGAGGGAGATCAGCGCGCCGCCGAGCGCGGCCAGCCGGGCGAACAGACCGAGCAGGGTGCCGATGCCGACGGCCAGTTCGCCGAGGGCGACGGCGTAGCCGAAGCCGACGGGGCTCTTGAGGGCCAGGTCGACCAGAGCGGGGATGGCGGCGGAGTCCCGGACCGCCCGCATGGTGTCGCCGATCGATCCGGCGCCGCCGGACCTCAGGAAGGCGCTGTCCGTGAGTTTGTTCAGCCCGGCGTAGATGAAGGTGACGCCGAGGAAGATGCGCAGGGGCAGCAGGGCGTAGCGGGCGGCGGAGTCCCGCAGGCTCCGGCGTCCGTCGAGCCGAGCGGTGTTTGTGTCCGTCCGCATGCCGTGAGTCATCGCTGCCAGCCGCCTTTCACCGCCGTCCCCCTCGCTCACGATACGTACGACGAGCGGGCCCCGTTCAATCCGTCCCGGGTGAATTTGCGGATTATGGGCCTTCGTGCGAATGGGGGGCGGGCCGGGTCCGGGCCGGGATCCGGATATCGGAAGGCTGGGGCCGGAGGGCGGGGAGGGGGCCGGAAAGTCCGGAGGCCGGAGAGCCGGGGGTGGAGGGCCGGGGCTCGGGCCCGGGGTTCGGGGGGCCGGTCCACGGAGGTCGGCTCCCCGGGGTGACGACAGGCGCCGCGGGTTTCGGGCGGCGGTCTCGAAGCCGGCGAAACCACACGGCCAGACGTAACCCGGGCGGTCCAAGAAGGTGACGCCGGCACGGCACGGGAGATGACAGTGGCCTGGCGTGGGAGGCGGCGACGGCGCAACGCGGGAGACGACAGCGACCCGGCGCGGAAGGTGACGGTGACCCGGCACAGGAGGCGGCCATGACACGGTGCCGGAAGTGACGGTGCCCCGGCGCAGAAGACGACAGTGACCCGGCGCCAGGAGGGGCAGCGATGCCCCGGCGCGGGAGGTGACGGTGCCCCGGTGCCGGAAGTGACGGTGCCCCGGCGCAGAAGACGACAGTGACCCGGCACCAGGAGGGGCAGCGATGCCCCGGCGCGGGAGGTGACGGTGCCCCGGTGCCGGAGGTGACGGTGCCCCGGCGCAGAAGACGACAGTGACCCGGCACCAGGAGGGGCAGCGATGCCCCGGCGCGGAGGTGACGGTGCCCCGGCGCAGGGGTCACCTCGTTGCCGGTGTCACTCCGTGATCTCGACGACGCACCGGTTGGTGGCCACCCCGGCCGCGGTCACCACCTGTACCGGCACCGAACCTGGTTCGACCTCGGCCGGGACCGGCACGGTCAGGACGGTGTCCGTGGGGTTGCGGAAGCCGCCCGGGACGGGGACGAGGGGCACGTGGACGTCGACCGTGCCGATGCGGACGACCATCCGCGAGAGCCGGTCGGCGCCGTGCGCGCCGGGCGGGACGAACCCGATGCCGCGGATCTCGATGTCGTCGCCGGTGCGGATCGGCCCGTCGAGGTCGCCGGGTTCGCGGGCGCGGACGACGGAGAGGATGGCCGGGCGGCCGCCTTCGGCGTACTTGCCGGCGAGGTAGGTGGCGGCCGAGATCAGTACGATCGCGCCCAGCCCCCAGGGCAGGTCGGGCAGTTGGTCGGGCCGGCGGGCGAGCCGGACGGCGGCGAACAGCAGGGCGACGGCGCTGACGGCGACGTACTGGATGTCGGCGAAGGTGCCCCGGCCGGAGTCGTCGGTGAGCAGGTCGGCGGCGCGCGGCCGGTGGGCCGGCACCTTCTGCAGCCGCTGGGCGAGGATGCGCAGGCCGACCACCCGGCGGACCAGGACGGCGATGCCGCACACGACGCACAGGACGGTCACCGTGCCGGCGCCGCGGGCGAGGTCGAGCCCCGAGAGCAGCGCGTCGCGTTGGGTGTGGTCGGAGGCGGCCGCGAGCCGGGCGGCCAGCAGCAGGATCGCGTAGGCGACGAAAAGCACCCAGCAGGCGGCCACGGTGCGGGAGGTGGAGATCCGGTTGTCCTCGCCGATCACCGGGGCGAGTGCCCCGCCGCGCGCCCGGTGGAGCCGGCAGGCGGTGGTCAGGGCGGCGGCGACGACCAGCGCGGCGAGCAGGGCGGCGGTGCGGGCATCGGTCCAGCCCGGGCCGATGGCGGTGAGTGCCTCGGTGAGCAGCAGGGCGACGACGGCGGCCCACACGACGTACAGCGTCCGCAGCCACAGCCGCCCGAGCCACGCCTCGCCCTCCGCGCGGCCGCGGTCGGCGACGGCCTCGGCTCGCTGTGTCAGCTCCTCGGAGACCCATTGGCGCGATGCCGAGGCCGAGTGCGCCACGGCCGCCGGCAGGCCCTGCCCGGCCGCGAATTCGTCGCGCCGGCGCAGGAACGCGGCGACGGCCCGCCGGTGCCCCTCCCGGGCGCCGTGCGGACAGTCTCCGCAGGTGCAGCCGCCCTCGTGGATCCCCTCGGGGGCCGTCCCCCCTCTCGCTTCCTGCACCGCCACGCCCTACGCCCGCCTTCCACACGACCTTCCGGCACGGCTGCCGGCACCCGCGACGGGCGCGCCAGGGCCGCACAACTGCCCAGTGTCGAGAGCGAATTGTGCCCTACCCCGGGCCTGTGGAGGGCGCTCGGCCGGGTTACCGCAGGTGAAGGCGGGACCGTCGTGTTGACCCGGGGGCCAGAATCTCCGTCCGGCGGGGTTCATCCAGCGGGACGGGACTCGGGCCCGCGACCCGTCCGGCCGGGTTCATCCAGCGGGACGGGACTCGGGCCCGCGACCCGTCCGGCCGGGTTCATCCAGCGGGACGGGACTCCGGCCCGCGACGGGAGCACGATCCGGATCACCCACGGTCCGCACCGGTCCGTGGCACCGTTCCGGCGGACGCACGGGGGGGGATCTCCATGCCGCTGGAGGCGGTCGCGGGCGTCGTCCACGAACCCGGTCGCCGACGTGCCCGGCTGCACCCGCCGCCGTACGACGACCGGCACCGCCGGCACCGAGTCGCCGGCGTGCCCGGCTGCACCCGCCGCCGTACGACGACCGGCGCCGCCGGCACCGAGCGGATGCCCTCGGCGGCCACCGGGACGTCGACCCCCGAACGGGGGTGCGGTGCACAGGTGAGCCGTGCCGAAGGAGCCGGCTGCGCGAAGGTGCCGACCCGCTGCGGATACGGCTGAGCGAGGGCACCGAGCCGCTGCGGAGACGGCTACGCAAGGACGCCGATCCACCGCGAATACGGCTACGCAAGGACGCCGACCCACCGCGAATACGGGTGGGCGAGGGCACCGACCAACTGCGGCAGGCCGCGGGCGGCCGGCTGCCGGACGCTGCCGGACGCGGCCGGTCCCTGCCGGCCTCAGCTGAGCAGGTCCGGTTCGCTGCGGCTGATGTCCTGCCAGAGGGGCTGGTAGTTGATCCAGGCCACCAGGTCGCCGCCGAGCTGTTCGCGGGTGGCGACGGCCTGTTTGTGGTCGATGAGGACCGGGCGGCCGGCCGCCTTCGCCATCAGCTGGACCTGGCAGGACCGCTCCAGGGACAGGAACCACCAGGCGGCCGCGTCGACCGAGTCGCCGACGGTGAGCAGCCCGTGGTTGCGCAGCACGAGGGCCTTGCGGGAGTCGAGCGCGGCCGCGATCCGGCGGCCCTCCTCGGCGTCGACGGTGACCCCGCTGTAGGCGTCGTAGAGCGCCACGTCCTCGTAGAAGGCGCAGCTCTCCTGGGTGATGGGGTCGATGAGGTCGCCGAGCGCGGCGACGGCGCGGCCGTGCACGGAGTGGCAGTGGGCGACGGCGACGACGTCCGGGCGGGCGGCGTGGACCTGTGCGTGCACGGTGAACGCGGCCTGGTTGATGTGGTAGCGGCCCTCGACGACCTGCCCGTCCTGGTTGGCGAGGACGAGATCGCCGACGGTGACGTGCCGGAACGGCATCCCGAACGGATTGACCCAGAAGCAGTCGGTGAATTCGGGGTCCCGGGCGGTGATGTGCCCGGACACTCCGTCCTCGAAGCCGTTGCGCCCGAAGATCCGCAGGGCGCCGGCGAGCCGCTCCTTGCGATGCCGTCGTTCGTCCTCGACCGAGTCGTGCATCGGTGGCATGGCGAACTGCAGCTGGTCGGTGGGCAGCGGCAGGGGCGGGGTGGGCCCGTGCATAGGTCCTCCAGCGTGGGAATTGCCGTACGGGCCGGAAGTTACCTCCGGCCGGCGAAAAAGGGCAGAGCCGGTTCGTGAAGAAGACGTACGCAGCGAATACCCGACAGAGGCTGTCGGTATTGGCCGGAAGACTGGCGTGTATGAACTGGGCAGCCTTCACCACCGCCGCACCCGCGCTGGCGGCGGTCGCCGAGGAGCGCTTCGGCGCCCACCGGCACCACGTCCTCGCGACTCTGCGCAAGGACGGGTCACCCCGCACCACCGGTCTGGAGGTCCGCTTTCTCGGCGGGGAGTTGTGGCTCGGCATGATGCCGGACTCGCTGAAGGTCCTCGACCTGCGCCGCGACCCGCGCTTCGCGCTCCAGGCGAATCCGGGCCCGGACGTGGGCGGCGGGGACGTCCGGATCGGCGGGCGGGCCGTCGAGGTCGAGGACGGCGCGGCCAAGGCCGGGTACGTGAAAGAGGTGGAACCGCCGCAGCCGTTCCACCTCTTCCGCACCGAACTGACGGAGGTCGTACGGACCTACGTCGAGGACG
Organism: Streptomyces sp. NPDC096012; assembly: GCF_040426375.1. Classification (NCBI taxonomy): domain Bacteria; kingdom Bacillati; phylum Actinomycetota; class Actinomycetes; order Kitasatosporales; family Streptomycetaceae; genus Streptomyces; species Streptomyces sp. NPDC096012. Next base: position 91,054 of record NZ_JBEOTD010000007.1, on the reverse strand, counting down.
ATCGGTTCCTGGTCGTCCAGGTCTGGAAACCCGGAGAGCCGGTGCGCACTCTCAGGAGGACCTAGGGAATTACTCCCACTCGATGGTGCCCGGCGGCTTCGAGGTCACGTCGAGGACGACGCGGTTGACGTCCCGGACCTCGTTGGTGATCCGGGTCGAGATCTTCGCGAGGACGTCGTACGGCAGCCGGGACCAGTCGGCGGTCATGGCGTCCTCGGAGGAGACCGGGCGCAGGACGATCGGGTGGCCGTAGGTGCGGCCGTCGCCCTGGACGCCGACCGAGCGGACGTCGGCGAGGAGGACCACCGGGCACTGCCAGATGTCGCGGTCCAGGCCGGCCGCGGTCAGCTCCTCGCGGGCGATGGCGTCGGCGTCGCGGAGCAGGTCCAGGCGCTCCCTGGTGACCTCGCCGACGATGCGGATGCCGAGGCCGGGGCCGGGGAAGGGCTGGCGATGGACGATCTCCTCGGGCAGGCCCAGTTCCTGGCCGACCATCCGGACCTCGTCCTTGAACAGCTTGCGCAGCGGCTCGATCAGCTGGAACTCGAGGTCCTCGGGCAGTCCGCCGACGTTGTGGTGCGACTTGATGTTGGCGGTGCCGGTGCCGCCGCCGGACTCGACCACGTCCGGGTACAGGGTGCCCTGGACCAGGAACTCCACGGCCGGGCCCTCGTCGGCGATGATCTCGGCCTGCGCCTGCTCGAAGACGCGGATGAACTCGCGGCCGATGATCTTCCGCTTCTCCTCCGGGTCGGAGACGCCCTTGAGCGCGGTGAGGAAGCGCTCCTCCGCGTCCACGACGACCAGCTTGACGCCGGTCGAGGCCACGAAGTCCTTCTCGACCTGCTCGGTCTCGCCCTTGCGCATCAGGCCGTGGTCGACGTACACGCAGGTCAGCTGGGAGCCGATGGCCTTCTGGACGAGGGCGGCGGCGACGGCGGAGTCCACACCGCCGGACAGGCCGCAGATGGCGCGCTTGTCGCCGACCTGCTCGCGGATCGCGGCGACCTGCTCCTCGATCACGCTGCCGGTGGTCCAGTTCGGCTTCAGGCCGGCACCGCGGTACAGGAAGTGCTCGAGCACCTGCTGGCCGTGCGTGGAGTGCATGACCTCGGGGTGGTACTGGACGCCGTAGAGCTTCTTCTCGTCGTTCTCGAAGGCGGCGACGGGCACGACGTCCGTGGACGCGGTGACCGAGAAGCCCTCGGGCGCGGCGGAGCAGGCGTCACCGTGCGACATCCACACGTGCTGCTCGCCCGGGGTGCCCTCGAAGAGGGTGGAGGAGTTCTTGGCGACGTGCAGGTCGGTACGGCCGTACTCGCGGGCGCCGGTGTTGTCGACGGTGCCGCCGAGGACCTGGGCCATCAGCTGGAAGCCGTAGCACATGCCGAAGACGGGGACGCCGGCCTCGAAGAGCTCGCGGTCGAGGCGGGGGGCGCCCTCCTCGTACACGGACGAGGGGCCTCCAGAGAGGATGATCGCCGCGGGGTTCCTGGCGAGCATCTCCTGGACCGGCATGGTGCTCGGCACGATCTCGCTGTAGACCCGCGCCTCGCGGACGCGACGGGCGATGAGCTGGGCGTACTGCGCGCCGAAGTCGACGACCAGGACGGTGTCGGGGGTGGCGGCAGACTGGGTCGCTGATGACACGGGGTGCCTTCCGGCGGTGGGGCGGGGGTCTGTACGTCGATTCTAACGGGGTGGGCATCGAGCCCGGACCAGCGTCGGGGACGGCCGTGGCATACTGACGGCATGCTCTCGCAGACGACCCGCTTCTTTACCTATGGCACCCGGCCCGCCGGCTGCCATGGTCGTGCTGCTTGAGCCGAACGCCAAGCGACTTCCCAGGCGCCCCGGGCCGACAAGGCCCGGGGCGCCTGTCGTTTTCCGGGTTCTGCCGTTCCAGGGCCTCCACCTCCCGCACCAGGAGCCCGACGTGACCACGACCACCACCCCGGAAGCGGCCTCCCTCACGGAGACGCCCTCCACCGCGCAAGCGCCCTCCGCCCCGCGAACGACCTCCACCCCCGATCCGGCCTCCGCCCCGAGGCCGGCCCCCGTCCCGGGAACGGCCTCCACCCCCGAAGCCGCCATCGCCGGTGCCCGGGAGCGCATCGACGCGCTCGACGACCGGATCATCGGCCTCGTCCAGGAGCGGATGGCCGTCTCCGCCGTCGTCCAGCAGACCCGGATCGCGTCCGGCGGGCGCCGGGTGCACCTCTCCCGCGAGATGGAGATCCTCGGCCGCTACCGCGACGCCCTCGGCAGGCCCGGCACCGCCCTCGCCATGACCCTGCTGGAGCTGAGCCGGGGTCGTATCTGAGTTCGGTCCCGCTCTCACCCGTACGGCGCGTGACCGCCCGGCGCACCGCCTCGTTGAGGGGGATGTCCGTGCCAGCCAGGGGCGGGCCCGACAGAACCACGCGTGGCTCGCTGGAGCGATGAGGCGTACGGGTCGTGCCGAACGCCGTGGGACCTCGCTCCAGGACGTGACCGGACGGCAGGGGACAGCAGCCCGGTCACCCAAGAGAACGGTCGGCTCCGGGGACGCCCGGGGCCGATCGGCGGAAAACTGCACACAGGCACCACTGCCAGGTCGGACGCGCGCGGATGCCGTGGCCGTCCGCCACGATGCGCCTCAGCCCCCAGTCCCGGCGCAGACCACGGCATCGGGTGCAGCAAGCCCCCGGGAGCTGGACCCGAGCCCACCCGGGAGCGGGACCCGGACCATCCGAGCGACCGGACCATCCGAGCGACCGGACCATCCGCCACACCGCACCGAACGAGCGGCGCGACCCCCCGGCGCCGCGTCCTGGCACCGGCGCTGCCCCGACGCCGGTGCTGACCGCAAGAAGGGCCCCGCGGCCTCTCCGTCCCGCGGGGCCCTTCATCGTGCCCACTGTGACCCATCCCACACGGCAAAGCCGCGCAACCGGAGCAACCCTTCGCGCTTTTCGCTGATCAAACCTGCCAGATCAACAAAACGGCCAGAGGGACCTGCCTTCGGAGGGGGAGGCAGGTCCCTCTTCGCCGTTCAGGACATCGCGTCCCCGGCCTGCTTCGGGGGCACCGCCGGCATCCCGAGGAACGGCAGCCGCAGCGCACCGAACGCGTCCGCCGGTACGGCCGGGGCCAGCGGTTCCACCGGCTTGAGCCGCTCGTACACCGCCCCCGGTGCCGGGCGCGGATCCTCCTCGCCCTTGTTCGGCCAGAAGGACATCGCGCGCTCGGCCTGTGCGGTGATCGTCAGGGAGGGGTTCACACCCAGGTTCGCCGAGACCGCCGCACCGTCCACGACCGAGATGCCGGGGTGGCCGTACAGCCGGTGGTACGGGTCGATCACGCCGGTCCGCGGGGAGTCCCCGATGGGGCAGCCGCCGAGGAAGTGCGCGGTGAGCGGGGTCCCCATCAGCTCGCCGACGTTGCTGCCGGCGAAGCCGTTGATCTCGGCGGCGAGCACGGAGGCGGCCTCCGTGGCGGCCCTGATCTGCTTGGGGTTGGGTGCGCCGTGCCCCTGCCGGGCGGTCAGCAGGCCTTTGCCGAGGCCGCCGGGCTTCAGGTACGTCGTCAAGGAGTTGTCCAGCGACTGCATCACCAGGCCGATGATGGTCCGCTCCGACCAGCGCCGGTTGGACAGGGAGCGGGCGACCAGCAGGGGGTGCCGGGCGGCGTTCGCCAGCCAGGCCAGCGCCCGGGAGGAGCCCTCGGCGTACGGCACCTGCAGGATCGACAGGCCGCCCATGGAGTTGGAGCCCTTGCCGTACCGGACGGGTTCGATGTGGGTGTTCTCGTCGGGGTGGATCGAGGACGTGATGGCGACACCCCGCGTGAAGTCGGCCCTCGGCTCGCCGGTCGCCTTGCGGTAGCGGCGGTTGTCGGTCTGCGCGCCGACCAGCGCCTCGGAGTTGGTGCGGGTCAGCTCGCCCAGCCGGTCCGACAGGTGCGGCAGCCGGCCGCTCGCCCTCATCCGGTGCAGCAGGGTCTGCGTGCCGTAGGTGCCGGCCGCGAGGACGACCTTGCGCGCGGTGAAGATCCGGCCCTCGCCCTTCTTCTTCCGGTCCGTCGGCAGGGTCGCCACCGCGTACCCGCCGCGCGAGTCGTCCGTGACGGACACGACCGTCGTCAGGGGATGGACCACCGCGCCCGCCTTCTCGGCGAGGTAGAGGTAGTTCTCGTTGAGGGTGTTCTTCGCGCCGTGCCGGCAGCCGGTCATGCACTCGCCGCACTCCGTGCACGCCCTGCGCTCGGGGCCGGCGCCGCCGAAGTAGGGATCGGCCACCCGCTCGCCCGGCTTCGCCTTCGCCGCCCCGTCGGCGTCCTCGCCGTCGCCGAAGAAGACGCCGACCGGCGCGAGGTGGAAGGTGTCGCCGACGCCCATCCGCTGTGCCGCCGCCTTCAGGTGCACGTCGGAGGGCGTCATCGTCGGGTTGAGCCGTACGCCGAGCATGCGCCGGGCCTGGTCGTAGTACGGCTTCAGCTCCTCGTGCCAGTCGGTGACGTCCTTCCACTGCGGGTCGTCGAAGAAGGCCTTCGGCGGTACGTAGAGGGTGTTGGCGTAGTTGAGCGAACCGCCGCCCACGCCCGCGCCGGCCAGCACCATCACATTGCCCAGCAGGTGGATGCGCTGGATGCCGAACATGCCGAGCTTCGGTGCCCAGAGGTAGTTCTTCAGGTCCCAGGAGTTCTTCGGCAGGGTCTCGCGGGTGAAGCGGCGGCCGGCTTCCAGGACGCCTACCTTGTATCCCTTCTCGGTGAGGCGCAGGGCGGAAACCGAACCGCCGAAGCCTGAGCCGACGATGAGGACGTCGTAGTCGTAAGCGTCCTGGGGCACGGGTGTCTCCTCGTCGAGTGTCGCGTGCGGGCCGTCGGGGGACGGGCGCCCGGGCGCGCGGCCGTGTGTCGGTACGGCCCCGCGCCCCTGGGGGGCTACTCCGCGCCCCTGGCGGGCTACTTGAAGCGGAACGCCTTCATCAGGCGCAGACTGCGGCTCATGAAGGCGGCGTACTTCTTGTCGTCCATGCCCAGCGAGGGCGCCATCGGCAGCAGGCGCTGCCGGGCCACCGTCTGGGCCTCGGTGTACTTGAGGATGCCCTCGGAGCCGTGGCGGCGGCCGAGGCCGGAGTCCTTCATGCCGCCCATCGGGGACTGGACGCTGCCGTAGGCGGGGGCGTAGCCCTCGTTGACGTTGACCGTGCCGGTGCGCAGCCGGGAGGCGACGTCCAGGCCGCGGCGGGCGTTCTTCGTCCACACGGACGCGTTCAGGCCGTACGGCGTGGCGTTGGCGCGTTCGACGGCCTCGTCCTCGTCACGGAAGCGGTAGACCGAGACGACCGGACCGAAGGTCTCCTCCTCGCACACGGCCATCGAGTCCTCGACGTCGTCGAGGATGGTGGGCTCGAAGAAGTAGGGGCCGATGTCGGGGCGGGCCACTCCGCCCGTGATCACCTTCGCGCCCTTGGCGACGGCCTCCTGGACGTGCCGTTCGACGGTCTTGAGCTGCCGCTCCCCCACCAGCGAGCCCATGTCGGCGCCGTAGGCGAGGGAGTTGCCGAGCCGCATGGCCCGGGTGCGGGCGGCGAAGCGCTCGAGGAAGGCCTCGGCGACCGCCTCGTGGACGTACAACCGCTCGATGGAGATGCACAGTTGGCCGGCCGAGGAGAAGCAGGCGCGGACGGCGCCGGCGGCGGCCTTCTCGATGTCGGCGTCCTCCAGCACCAGCATGGCGTTCTTGCCGCCGAGTTCGAGGGAGACGCCGACCAGGCGGGCGGCGGCCCCCTGGGCGACCTCGCGGCCGGTGCGGGTGGAGCCGGTGAAGGAGACGTAGTCGGCGTGCCTGACCAGTTCGGGACCGACGACCGGGCCGTCGCCGAGGACGACCTGGAAGACGCCCTCGGGCAGTCCCGCCTCGATGAGCAGGTCACGGGCCCACAGGGCGGTCAGGCAGGTCTCGGTGTCCGGCTTCATCACCACCGCGTTGCCGGCGGCGAAGGCGGGCAGCGCGTCGCCGACGGACAGCTCCAGCGGGTAGTTCCAGGGGGCGATCTGGCCCACGACCCCACGCGGGTGGCGTAGTTCGAGCACCTTGGTGAGGGCCGGTACGGCACCGGCGTGCCGCTTCGGGCGCAGGTAGGCGGCGGCCCGGCGGCCGTAGTGGCGGGCCGCGACGGCGACCGCCTGCACCTCCTCGTGCGCGTGCAGACGGGCCTTGCCGGTCTCCAGCTGTACGAGGTCGAGGACCTCGGCCTGCCGTTCGAGGAGCAGATCGTGGAAGCGGAGCAGGACGGCAGCCCGCTGCCGTACCGGGACCTTCTCCCACACGGTCTGCGCGGCACGGGCCGCCTCGAAGGCCCGCCGTACGTCCTCGGGGGTGGACTCGGGCAGGTCGGCCAGCTTCTCGCCGGTGAACGGGGTGTGGTTGGCGGTGCGGCCGGAGCCGACGACGCCCTTGGTCAACTGGGCCACCAGTTCCGGCGTGACCACGTCGGCGGCGGTGCGGGCCCCTTCGGGGGCGGGCGCGAGGGGGTTGGTACCGGCGATGTCCGGGGCCTGCGTGTCCGTCATGAGGCGCAGGGTATGCCGGTACGGAAACTTTGTGTACCCGTCGGTAACGGGGATTCACGGACCGCTCACACGCTGCCAGTGATCACTGGCACTGAATGCGCTGATCAGGCCGTTGGCGCACCGCCGAGCACGACGATCAGTCGGCTCCCGGTTTTCTCGCCAGCAGCAGACCGAGAGCGGCGAGCGGGGTACGGCGCCGGGGATCGGCGGGGCGGGCGGCGGATGCGTCGGCGGACGTGGGGGTGGGTGTGTCGGGGGATGAGGGGGTGGGTGTGTCGGGGGGAGCGGCGAGAGGTGCGTCGGCGGGGCGGGCGGTGGGCGCGGCGGGGGACGAGGGGGTGGGCGCGTCGGCGAGGGCGACAGCAGGTGCGTCGGCGGGGCGGGCGGTGGGCGCGGCGGGGGTGGGTCCCTGGGCGGGTCCGGCGGTCACGGACCGGGCCTTCGGCACCGGTCGACGCTCCGGATCCGGCTCCGGCTCCGGCTCCCGCTCGTGCGCGGTGCCCGGTGGGGTGTCCGGTACGGACGTCAGGCCCAGGACGTCGCGCAGTGCCGCGTCGGTCTCCTCCGCGTCGGGCCGCTTCTCGGGCGCGTCGGCGTGCAGCCGGTCCAGCAGGGGTCCGAGCGGGCCCGGTCCCCCGCTGCCGCAGGCGGCCCGGAGCAGCGCCCCGAGGGACCACAGGTCGGAGGCCGGGCCGGCGCCCGGCCCCGCCGCCCGCTCCGGGGCCACGAACCCGGCGGGGGCGTCGTCGACATGCCCGTCGCCGATCCCGAAGTCCGTGAGGACGACCCGCCCGGTGCCGGATTCCAGCAGGACGTTGGCCGGCTTGACGTCCCGGTGCACGATGCCGACGGCGTGGGCGGCACGCAGGGCGCCGAGCACCGCGAGACCGATGCGGGCGGCCTCGGTGTGCGGCAGGGGCCCCCGCCGCAGGACCTCGTGCAGGGACTCGCCCTCCACCAACTCCATGACGATCCACGGGACCTTGTCCTCGGTGACGACGTCGTACACCGTGACGGCGGAAGGGTGCCGTACCCGGGTGGCGGTGCGGGCCTCACGGTAGAGGCGGTGGGCGAGACGCCCACTCTCCTCGTCGTCGGCCGGATCGCCGGGCAGCAGCGGCTCCTTGACGGCGACGCGGGTCCGCGTCTGTTCGTCCCGGGCGCGCCACACCGTCCCGGCCGGCCCGGTTCCGAGGCGCCCGGTCAACCGGTAGCGGCCGCCGATCAGACGTCCGTCGGGCGGGCGTTCGCCGTCTGCAGTCATGCCCCATGACTATCGTGCGCACCACGCCGTTGTCGAAGCGGGCGGTCAGGCGGCCCATCGGTGCGGGCAGAAGCCGTGCCGCGGCTCGCGCACCTCCACGGCGCCGGCCCCGGCGAAGTGGGCGGGGACGACCAACTCCCCTTCCCTCGCCGCACGTTGCAGTACCCGCTTCCTGATCGCGGCCTCCTTCGCCGGTCGAGGCAGAACCTGCTGCCGCACTCCGGCCGCAGGATCCGGACCGGGCCGTGCAGGAGGTCACCGACGAACACCGCGCGCCCCTCCCCGGGACTCCACGCGCAGGACGGACGAGCACCGGCCGCAGGCCGTGCGGTCGCCGCCGTCGTCCCCGCCCCGGTGGCCGACCGCCGGCTCGCACCCGCCCCCGGCTTCCGGCTCGCACCCGCCCCCCGGCCTCGTGCGGTGGCCGAACGGCTCAGCCGCCCGGGACCGAGAAGGTGCTGAGCGCCACGTCGAAGTACTCCCGCGCGTCGCGCACGTCGTCCAGCGGCGCCGACACCCACACGTCGTACGTCCGCCCCGCCTCTTCCCAGCACAGGTCGTAGGTGTGCCGGGGGCCCTCCGCGGCGCTGAAGCCGTCCCAGGTGAACTCCCACAGCGCGGCCGGGTGTCCGCGGTGCGCGGTCGGGGTGACCCGGCCGTCGTGGTAACCGGGGTTGGTGGCCGGCCCTCTGGCGGCCGAGCGGTCCATCACCGCGTGCGGGCCGCCCGGTTGAGGTCCGGAGACCTTGATGCCGAGGCGGAAGGTCTCACCGGGCGACAGGTAGAAGACCCGCTCGCCCTGGGGGCTGCGGGTGAACCCCTCCGGTACGGCGAGGGCGAAGCCCTCCGGGTCCCGTGCGATGCGGTAACCCGAGGGTGCCGTGGGCGTGTCGGTGGTGGTCGCGCCGGTGCCCGCCCCCACCCCCCTGGGCCGCGGCGAGGTCCCCGGGGCGGTCGGGCGGGACGTGCCGGCGCTCGGGCGTGGCGTGCCGGCGGTCGGTCCCCGGCTCGCGCCCGTGCTCGCGCCGGTTCCGGGCGCCGGGGTCGTCGCCGTACCGCCCGGCGTGCCGCCGCCCCCGTCACCGCCGTGGTGCAGCAACAGCGCCGCGGCCGACACACCGGCCCCGGCCAGCGCGGCCACGAGCACCGCCGCGATCAGCACCGTGCGCGGGGACGGCCGGGCGGGGGACTGCGCCGACGGCCGGGGCACGCCGGACGGGGACGAGCCGCCGTACGGGAGGTCCGGCTGCGTCGGGGGGTGGGGCGCCGGGGCCTCCGGCGGCCGGCTGCCGAAGGGCCCGGCGGCCCCGGACCCGGTGGCGGGGCTTCCGGCGGCGCCGGATCTCGGTGTCCGGCCTCCGCCGAGCCTGGGGATGCGGACGGTGCCGTGCGCAGCCGACGGGCCGGTGCCGCCCGGCGCGGCCGGGGTGCGGCCCGTCTCCAGGAAGGCCCGCAGCATCCGCTCGGCGTCCGCCGCGGCCAGCCGCCGGTCCGGGTCGCGTTCCAGCAGGCCCCGTACGACGGGCAGCAGCGGTGCGGCCTCCGCGGGGGGCCGGATGTCGTCGGCGACGACGGCGTGCAGGATGCCGCCCAGCGAGTCGCGCCGGAACGGCGACTCGCCGCTGAGGACCGTGCACAGCAGCGCGCCCAGCGACCACAGGTCGGACTCCGGCCCGGTCCGCAGCCCGGACATCCGCTCCGGCGCGGTGTACTCGGGCGAGCCCACGAAGGAACCGGTCTCGGTCAGCGTGGTGGCGCCCTCGACCTGTGCGATGCCGAAGTCGGTGAGCACGACCCGGTCGGTGCCGGACTCGATCAGGACGTTCGCGGGCTTGATGTCCCGGTGCAGCACGCCGGCCTCGTGCGCGGTGTGCACCGCGCTCAGCAGCGCGATGCCGATCCGCGCGGCCTCGGCGGCGTCGACCGGGCCCTGCCGGGAGATCCGGTCGGCGAGCGAACCGCCGTCCACCAACTCCATGACCAGGTAGGGGCGTTCGTCCTGCTCCACCACGTCGTGCACCACGATGATGTGCGGGTGCCGCAGCTGGGCGACCGCCCGGGCCTCGCGGAAGGTGCGGTCACGGCGGCGGCGCGCGTCGCCCTCCGGGAGCGAGTCGTCCGGGAGGAGTTCCTTGACCGCCACCCGCCGGCCGAGCACCAGGTCGCTCGCCCGCCACACGACGCCCATGCCGCCGCGCCCGATGCGTGCCTCCAGGCGGTAACGGCCCGCGATCACCCGGAAGTCGGCGCCCTCGGTCCCCATGGGCCCATCATGCCGCACCGGACCCATGCGCTCCGGGGCACCGATCGGCCAAGGGGGCCACCCAGCCTGCCATTTTCAGCCGACTCACCGCCCGCGACCCGCCCGGCACCTTCAGCCGTCCCGGTGACGCCCACCGCCCCGAGGCCCCCTGCGCGCCCGGCGTCCCAGCGCCATCCGCCGCCCCGAACTCCCCGGCACACACGGGCCTTCGACCGTCCCGGTGACCCCCACCGCCCCTTGGCCCCCGGGATGCCCGGCATCTCCCGGCGTCCCAGCACCGTCCACCGCCCTGAAGTCCCCCGCCCACCCGGCACCTTCAGCCGACCCGGTGACGCCCACCGCCCCCAGGCCCCCCGCACGCCCGGCATCTCCCGGCGTCCCGGCCCCATCCACCGCCCCGAACTCCCCGGCACACACGGGCGTTCAGCCGCCCCGGTGACGTCGGCCGGTCAGCCCTCGCTCGGCTGCTGCCAGCTCTGCAGCACCCACTTGAACTGCCTGCTGGTCCTCTCCCAGTCCTCGGCGGGCGTCGACATGTAGATGGCGTACTCGGTGCCCTGGCGCGAGAAGTACGTCTCCTCGATGGCGTGCCGGGGACCGGCGACGTAGGGCGGGTCCTTCGCCAGCGCCGTCCAGGTGTACTCCCACAGCGAGCTCTTGCGGTCGCGGTAGATGTTCGCCTTCAGGGCCACGCGCTTGTAGTCGACCAACCGCTGCAACTGCTGCTCGAGGTCCTGCTGGTGCTGGGTGGCGTCGGCGAAGTCGGGTGAGCCGTCGATGGCGATGCGGACGAAGTGCCGGCCGTTGTCGGGCGTGTAGTCGATCTGCTTGAGGTCGCCCTGGATGCCGAAGACCCTGCGCTTCCAGCCCTTGGGCAGGGAGAGGCTGAAGCCCAGCGGGTCGTGGTGGGTCTCCCAGCCCGCGGGGCGCGCCTGACCGTGTGCGTCGCCGCCGTTCCCGGAGGTGTCCGGGGCCGGGCTCGCGCCGCCGTCCGCGCTGGTGTCCTGCCGGAAGCCGTCCCACTGCTGGAAGGCGACCGCCGCGCCACCGCCGAGCACGGCAGCGACGGCGACGACGAGCGCGAGGGTGCGCAGCCGCCGCCGGGGGCGTCCTCCGGCCGGGCGTCCGCGGCCCGTCGGTCCGGCGGGCGCGGGCGCCACCGCCGTCGGCCCGGTCGCCGAGCGCCCCACGCCCGCGGCCCCCGCGGCGCCCTGGCCGGACCCGTGTCCCGAGGTGCCGAAGCCGGACCCGTGTCCCGAGGTGCCGAAGCCGGACCCCTGTCCCGAGGAGGTGAAGCCGGGCCCCTGTCCCGAGGAGCCGAAGCCGGAGCCTTGTCCCGAAGCGCTGGTGTGGGTCCCGTACGCCGAAGTGCCGTGGTGGCCGCCGGCGCCGGGCGTTCCGGCGTAGCGTCCGGTGTGCACGCCCGAGCCCTGCGTCGGCACGAAGGCCTGCGCCGCGTCCGGCCGGCGGCCCTCCGCCGCCTCGGCGAGCATCTGCTCCGCCTCCTCCGCCCCGGGCCGCCGGTCCGGCTCCTTGGACAGCAGGGCGGCGATGACCGGTCCGAGCGGGCCGGCGTGGGCGGGCTCGTCCGCCTCCTCCTCGACGACCGCCTGCATGGTGCTCAGCGGTGAGGTGCGGCGGAACGGCGAGCGCCCCTCGACGGCCGTGTACAGCGTGGCCCCGAGCGCCCACAGGTCCGAGGACGGGCCGGGGTCGTGGCCGCGCACCCGTTCGGGCGCGAGGTAGTCGACCGAGCCGACGACCTCTCCGGTGCGGGTGATGGTGGTGTCGCCCTCGATCTGGGCGATGCCGAAGTCGGTGAGCAGCACCCGGCCGTCCCGGCCGAGCAGTACGTTGCCCGGCTTGATGTCCCGGTGCAGCACGCCGGCGGAGTGCGCGGCGCGCAGCGCCCGCAGCACCCACAGGCCTATCCGCGCTGCCTCGCGCGGCTCGATGCGCCCCTGCTCCTTGACCGCGTCGGCCAGCGAGTGGCCCTCGACCAGCTCCATCACGATCCACGGGCGGCCGTCGTGTTCGAGCACGTCGTGCACGGTGACGACGGCGGAGTGGTTGATGCGCGCGGCGGCCCGCGCCTCGGCCCGGGTGCGGGCCAGCAGAACCGCCCGGTCGCTGTCGGAGACGTAGAGCGCGGCGGTCAGCTCCTTGACGGCGACGGTACGGTGCAGCACCTCGTCGTGTGCGCGCCACACCCGGCCCATGCCGCCGCTGCCGATCGAGTCGGCGAGCCGGTAGCGGCCCGCTATGAGCAGGCCCTGCATCTGATTCACGTTGCCCCGCAATGCTCTTGACAGGGTCAGACTAAGGACCGGCCTCCGCTGTGGGAACAAGCGGGGTACCAAGGTGACAGTCCTGTGACGGTTGGCGCCCGCGCGCGCGGACGGCTCCCCGGTCCCGGCCCGCCCATGGGGTGTACGGGGCGCTCAACCTGTGTAGCGGTACGTCGCGGCGGCCTGCTCGTACAGCCGTGTGACCTCGTCCCGTTCGGCTTCCGGACCGCGGACCTGGACGATGTGGTAGCGGCCGTTCAGCAGGATCGCGGTGTTGCGCACGAACAGGTCGCGCCCCTGCCCGTCGGTCCAGGTGAACTGCCCCTCGGCCATGGTCCGTCCGCCCACCTCTATGGTCTTCAGACCGGTGGCCGTGGCCCAGCTCGAGTCCCGGTACGGCTGCAGTTCGCGTTCCTTGTCCCGCTGGTAGGCCATCGGATCGCCGCCGTACGCCGAGGAGCTGTCCCGCCCGGGTACGACGATCAGCTCGAAGTTCCCGTGGGCGTAGACCACCTGGCCGCTGTCGTTCCTGGGAGTGCGGTCCCAGCCCTCGGCGACGGCGACGCGGAAGCCGTCCGGGTCCTTGCGCAGGGTGAAGCCGTCGGCGACGGCGGGGTCACCGCCGGTCTGGGTCTCGGTGCCGGGCGCCGACGCGGAGGGGCTGTCGTCCGGCGCGCCCTGCCCGGACGGGGGCCGCGCCGACCGTGAGGGCGCGGGGCCGGCCTGTCCGGCGCTGCCGGTGCGGTCGCCGCCGGCCGCGCCGCTGTCCTTCTGTTTCGGCATGAACAGCATCGCGTACGCGATCGCGCCGGCCAGCAGGAGCAGGATCAGCAGGATCAGGGTCCGGCCCAGGCTCCGCGGTGAACGGCCCTCCTCCCGGGCCCGCTTGTGCCGGCCGTGCGGGTGGGGCTCGGGCAGCCTGGTGCGGCGGCGCCGCCGCACCAGCTCGCCGCGGCGCCGGACGATCGGCAGCCGGCTCGGGTCGGCGGGCGGGACGGGGATGACGTGGGCCCCGGCGTCCGGCTCGGGGGCGGACCGCACCAGGGACCGCAGCCAGCCGCTCAGCTCCTCGAAGTCGAGCCGGTCGGTGGGGTCCTGACGCAGCAGCGACTCCACGACCGGCCGCAGCGGTCCGCACTCCTCGGCGAACGCGGGCGGCTCGGCGCACACCAGTTGCACCAGCTCGGCCGTCGACTCCTCGGGGTAGGGCGCATGGCCCTGGACCGCCCGGAACAACAGCGCGCCCAGCGCCCACAGATCGGTGGCCGGCCCGATCGGCGCCGCCAGCTGCCAGTTCTCGTGCACGGGGCCGGCCTGTTCCGGCGACCACCGCTCGGTCACCGGTCCCACGACGGTCATCCGTACCTGCCGCGCCCGCTCGGCGGCCAGCGCGGTGGCCGGACCCCGGTGCCGGTCCCCTGCGCCACCGGGCGCGTCCCAACGGCCCACCGGCTGCGCGGGGACGGGGGGCTGTGCGTGGGCGGGGGGCTGCGGGAAGGGCGCGGTGCCCTGCCGGCCGGCGACCAGTCCGGCGCGGGGGGTGCCGGCGCCGTCCTCGGGGGCCGGCCTGGCCGCGGGCAGGGCGGCACGCCCGTTCTGCTGGGCCTCCTGCACCCGGGCGGCCGCTCGGGTGCCCGCGCGGTAGGCGGCGATGGCGCCGGCCCGGGCGGCGCGGATGTCGTCGCCGCTCTCCAGGGCCCGCTGTCCCGGCGGAAGAGGTCTCGCGGGGGCACCCGGCCCCCCGCCGGACACGCCGTTCTCGCCCGGCACCGGCAGCCCCCCGGCCATCCTGGCCTGGATCGCGGCCCGCCGCGCGGCCTCGGGATCGGCGTCCGCATCCGTCCCGCCGCCGGCCGCGGCCGCACCGCCGTCGCCGAAGACTTCACCGGTCACTCCGGTCCCGGCAGTCCCGCCGTCGCCGAAAGCGCCGGTCACGCCCGTACCCGGGGTCCCCCGGACCTCACCGGCCGAGTCCCGGCCCGCGCCCGCCGCACCGCCGGGAGCGGCGCCCGCCCCGCCGACCGCGCGGGGTGCGCCGCCCGTCCCGCCGAATGCGCCCGCCGTACGCCCGCCCGGACCGGAGAGGCCGTCCGGCCCTCGCCCACCCGCCGGCCCACGCCCGGCGGCCGGGACCACCCCGAGCGCCCCAAGCCCCCCGAGCGCCCCGGCGGGACCCGGACCGCGGCCTCCCGCGACACCCGGCCCGCCGCCACCGGTGGCTCCCGGCCCGCGGGCACCAGCGGCGGCACCCGCATCGAAGTCACCGGCAGTGCGCGGCCCCGGGCCCCCGGCGGAGGCCGTACCGCGTCCGGGCGCCGCGCCTGCGGGGCCGAGGGCCGCCGCCGCTTGGGTCCCCGGGTCGTCCTGGACGGGCACCGGGTCGTATCCGCACAGCGCCTCCTCCGCCGCACCGACCGCGAGACCGGTCAGCATCACGCGTCCGTCGTCGCAGACGAGGACCGTGCGGGCGGTGACGTTGCGGTGCACCCAGCCGTGCGCGTGCAGCACGCGCAGGGCCATGAGCACGTCGGAGGCGACCTCGGCCGCCCGGTACGGCGTCAGCGGCTGCTCGGCGAGCAAGGCGGAGAGCGGACGCGCGGCCACCAACTCGCTGACGACCCACAGCGAGCCGCCCTCGGCGAACACGTCGAAGACCTGGTCCAGGCGCGGATGGTCGGGAATGCGGGCCGCCGCCTGCACGGCCTCGACGGCGCGCCGCACCGCGGGATCGGCGGGCCGCCGGGTGGCGTCGCGCGGGCCGGGCGCCGGGCGGCTGCCGCGCGTGCGGGCGGTGAAGCCCTCGGGCAGGCCCTCCGCGTCGAGCACCTCGGCCTCGACGACCTCCGGCAACGGCACCTGCCGGACCAGCACTTCCTGACCGCTGTAGGTGTCGAAGGCGCGGGTCTCGGTCAGTTCGTACTCGTCCGAGGGGGGCAGCGGAAGGCGGTAGCGGTCGGCGAGCACCCGACCCGCGTAGTCGTCCACTTGGCCTCCCCCGGCCGCCCGGTTGGTCACACCCGCTCGCGTCACGACCCGTTTCGCACACCTATCCGGCTGCGTACGATCCGCAACCATTCACGATACGTGCCGGAGGCAACCCGCATTGAGTGGATGACGGATTCTCACGCGGCGAACCGGTGCCGTCCGCCTATGCCTTGGGCTTGAAGGACGACGTCAGCGTCTTCCAGGTGTCCTCGCGCAGCCCGCTGTCCCACTTCGCGGCCTTCGCGGTGTACATCAGCCCGTAACCTTGATGGCTGTTCACCACGAACCCCCGGTCGATGCTGCGGTACTGGGTGCCGCCGTCGACGTAGGTGAACTCCCAGTCGGCCGTGTTCCAGCCGCGGTAGTCCACCTTCTCTATACGGATCTTCCGGTACTGGGGGCGGACCATGGCGTGTTCCTGGTTCTTCCAGTCCGCCACCGGGTCGTCCTTGGGCGACCCGGTCCACCCGACGAGCAGCCGCTGCCCGTCGGGCCCCGTGTAGCGGTCACCGGCGCGACCGGAGGACGTGTACGACCATCCGGCGGGCAGCCCGATGGAGTAGCCCTGGCCGCTCCTGTGGGTCGAGGAGACCGGCGCGCTGCCGCCCTTCCCGGACGCGTCCGACGATCCGGATGCGCCGGCGGACGCGCTCGTGCTCGCACCGCTCGACTTGTCCGACCCCGAACCGCTGCTCGCGGTGGCCGAGCCGGGCCCGTCCGTCCGCGCGCCGCCGTCCTTGCCGCCCGTCCCGCCGGTGCCCTTGTCCTCCTTGGTGGACGCGTGGGCACTGGCCGCGGGGCCGGCCCCGTCGCCCTTGCCGGCCGTGCCGTCGTCGCCGCCGAGCGTGAGGGCCAGCACCGTGCCGACGATCGCGAGCGCGGCCGCCACGGCGATGATCACCAGTGTCCGCTTGGGCACCACGTCGGTCAGCGGCGCTCTCGGCGCCGGCCGCGGGCGCAGGTCGAGATCCGGCGGCGGCACCACGGGCCAGCCCGAATTCGAGGTGCCCGCACCGGCGTTGGGGCCGGCGTTCGGGCCGCTGTCCGAACCGGCTGCGGCGCCCGCGGCCGGACCCGCCGGTATTCCGGCGGATCCCGTCCCCGGCGTGCCGGAGGAGGTCGACCGCGTGCCGGAGGAGGTCGACCGCGTTCCGGAGGCGGCCGTGCCGCCCGTGGCCGCCGCGCCACCGGTGCCCGGCGCGGCCGTGTCGCTTCCGCTCTTCGCCCGTGCCGCGGCCGCGGCGCCGGCCACGCCCGCCGCCTTGCGCACCGAACGCAGCGCGCCGCGCAGCTTCTCCGCGGCCTCCTCGCCTCGCCTGCCCTCGGCCGGACCGGGCTGGGCCGGCAGCGGGACCACGCGCGTGGCGTCCATCGGCTCCGGATCCGGGGCGTGCAGCACCGCGTTGAGCATGGTGCGGGCCCCGGCGTCGTCGAGCCGCTTCGCCGCGTCCTTGGTGAGCAGCCCGTGGATGACGTCCCGCAGCGGGCCCGCGTTCTTGGGCTCCTCCAGGGGTTCGGTCATCACCGCGGTGAGCGTGGCGATCGCCGAGCCCTTGTCGTAGGGGGGCGCACCCTCGACCGCCGCGTACAGCAGGCCGCCGAGCGACCACAGGTCGGCCGCCGGACCCGGCTTGTGGCCGCGGGCGCGCTCGGGCGAGATGTAGGAAGGGGCGCCGACGAGCATGCCGGTGGAGGTGATGGACGGGTCGCCCTCGACCTGGGCGATGCCGAAGTCGGTGAGCACGACCCGGCCGTCCTCGGCGATGAGCACGTTGGACGGCTTGACGTCCCGGTGCAGGATGCCCTCACGGTGCGCCGAGCGCAGCACGTCGAGGACGGCGAGCCCGACCTCGGCGGCGCGCCTGGGCGTCAGCACCCCGTCCTCGCGGATGACCTCGGCGAGGGACTTGCCCTCCACCAACTCCATGACGATCCACGGCCGGTCGTCCTCGTCGACCACGTCGAAGACCGTCACCGCGCTGTTGTTGCGGATCCGGGCGATCGCCTTGGCCTCGCGCAGGGTGCGCGTGATCAGGCGCCGCTTCTCCTCCTCGTCGATGTTCGACGGGAACCGCAGCTCCTTGACGGCCACCGTCCGGCCCAGGGTCTCGTCCTCGGCCCGCCAGACCGTGCCCATGCCTCCGCGGCCCAGCACGTCCCCCAGCCGGTACCGCCCGGCGAGGAGGCGCCGCTCGTTCGTGCCCTGACGAGTCTCCTGACGGGATGTTCCCGCCCGCTCCGCCTCCGACATGCGTCCCCTCATACAACCCGCCCTGACAGAGCCTCCATTGTCTCTCACCCGACAAGTGCCCGACGCCCAGGGTGCCCGAGGCCGCAGCCCGGCCTCCGGGCACCGCGAGCCCCCCTCGAAACAGGCGTTCCACTCACCGGGATGACGGTCCGTGAGCCCCCTAACCCCGCGCTTCACCCGACCCGGGACGGGTACCCCCGCGACCGGATCCCAGTCGGTCAGGTGAGCGGCACGATGTCCGGCGCCCCCAGCCGTGCCGCGTCGGCCGTCTGGTCGTCCGGCTGGCGCTGGGACTCCCGCTCGGCCTCCACCCGCTTGTCGTAGTGCTCGATCTCGCGCTCTATCTGGTCCTTGTCCCAGCCGAGGACCGGCGCCATCAGCTCGGCCGCCTCGCGGGCGCTGCGCGTGCCCCGGTCGAAGGTCTCGATGGAGATGCGGGTACGGCGGGTGAGGACGTCGTCCAGATGCCGGGCACCCTCGTGGGAGGCGGCGTAGACCACCTCCGCCCGCAGGTAGTCGTCGGCGGCGTGCAGCGGCTCGCCCAGGGACGGGTCGGCGGCGATGAGGTCCAGGACCTCCTGGGCCATCGAGCCGTAGCGGTTCAGCAGGTGTTCCACGCGGACCACGTGCAGTCCGGTGTCGGCGGCGATCCGCGCTCGCGCGTTCCACAGCGCCAGGTAGCCCTCGGCGCCCAGCAGCGGGGTCTCCTCCGTCACGCAGTCGGCGACGCGCCGGTCGAGGCCGTGCACCGCCTCGTCGACGGCGTCCTTCGCCATCACCCGGTAGGTCGTGTACTTGCCGCCCGCCACTACCACCAGTCCCGGCGCGGGATGGGCGACCGTGTGCTCGCGCGACAGCTTGCTGGTGGCGTCGGACTCGCCGGCCAGCAGCGGCCGAAGGCCCGCGTAGACCCCCTGGACGTCGTCCCGGCCGAGCGGCACGGTGAGCACCGAGTTGACGTGCTCCAGCAGGTAGTCGATGTCGGCGCTGGAGGCGGCCGGGTGGGCCTTGTCCAGGTCCCACTCGGTGTCGGTGGTGCCCACGATCCAGTGCCGGCCCCAGGGGATGACGAAGAGGACGGACTTCTCGGTGCGCAGGATCAGGCCGGTGGCGGAGTGGATGCGGTCCTTGGGCACGACCAGGTGGACGCCCTTGGAGGCGCGGACGTGGAACTGGCCGCGCTCGCCCACCATGGCCTGCGTGTCGTCGGTCCACACACCGGTGGCGTTGACTATCTGCTGGGCCCGGATCTCGTACTCCCCGCCGCCCTCCACGTCCGCCACCCGGGCGCCGACGACCCGCTCGCCCTCGCGCAGGAACCCGGTCACGCGGGCGCGGTTGGCCACCTGCGCGCCGTAGGACGCGGCCGTGCGCACCAGGTTGGCGACGAAGCG
The DNA here is from genome assembly GCF_040426375.1 of Streptomyces sp. NPDC096012. Taxonomy (NCBI): domain Bacteria; kingdom Bacillati; phylum Actinomycetota; class Actinomycetes; order Kitasatosporales; family Streptomycetaceae; genus Streptomyces; species Streptomyces sp. NPDC096012. The sequence goes on along the minus strand of NZ_JBEOTD010000007.1, from coordinate 72,048 downwards.
GGCGTCGTCCACCTCGGCGTCGTAGTACTGCAGGGCGCCGACGAGGGCGTCCTTCTTCAGGCAGGGTGCCACGCGCAGGGCCTGACGGCGGGTCAGGTGCCGGTGCATGGGCAGGCCCCGGCCGTGGCCGGGGGCCATGGACATCGCGTCGTACAGCGCGACGCCCGCGCCGGCGTACAGCCGCTCCCAGCCCTTGTGCTGCAGCGGGTACAGGAACGGCACCGGCTTGACCAGGTGCGGGGCGAGCCGCTCCAGGAGCAGGCCGCGCTCCTTGAGGGCCTCGCGGACCAGCGCGAAGTCGAGCATCTCCAGATAGCGCAGGCCACCGTGGATCAGTTTGCTGGACCGGCTCGAGGTGCCGGACGCCCAGTCGCGGGCCTCGACCAGACCGGTGGACAGGCCGCGGGTGACCGCGTCCAGCGCGGTGCCGGCGCCGACCACTCCTCCGCCGACCACCAGCACGTCCAGCTCGTGCTCCGCCATCGCCGCCAGTGCCTCGGCGCGCTGCGCCGGGCCCAGAGTCGCTGTCCTCACCGCTGCCTCCCGCTGTCGCAGAACCCGCTCGCGTCGGCCGCACCCGGTGGGCGAAGCCCGGTTCATCTCCTCCTCATGCCCAAATTCTGACGGCGTTGCCCGGCTTCAGCCACCACGGCCCTCCCAGCCTGTGGACAACTTGCGCACAACCCTCGGAAGACACACGAACACAATCACACGTAACGGTCATATTTGTACCTAGTCTGACATCGCACTCGCTCGTCCTGTGCACAGCGGTTGCGCACCTGTCCCGCTTCGGCTATTGGGAAGGACGGCCCACGCATGCCCTCAGACCTCGCCGTCATCGGACTCGGCCCCTACGGCCTGCCGCTGGCCCAGGCCGCCGTCGCGGCAGGCATCCACACCGTCGGCTACGCCACCGGCCCGGAGGCGGGCTCGCTCAGCCCGGCCGAGTTGCGCCGGATGCACTCCGCGGGCTTCCGTCCCGCCACCGACCCGGCCCAGCTCGGCCGGGTGCGCACCGCCGTGATCTGCGCGCCGACCCCGCGCGGTGCCGACGGCGGCCTCGACCTGAGCCAGGTGGAGGCGGCCGCACGCACCCTGGCCGAGCGGCTCCGCCCGCACACCACGGTGATCCTGGAGTCCCCCGTGCTGCCCGGGACCACGGAGGACTTCCTGCGCCCCCTGCTGGAGAAGGGCTCGGGGCTGCGCGCCGGCCGCGACTTCCACCTCGCCTACTCCCCCAGCCGCGTCGACCCCGGCAACCGCGACCACACCCCGGCCAGCACGCCCAAGGTCATCGGCGGACTGACGCCCGCGTGCACCGAGTCGGCGGCCGCCTTCTACGGCCGGCTCACCGACAAGGTGGTACGCGCGCGCGGGCTGCGCGAGGCGGAGACCGTGCGGCTGCTGGAGACCAACTTCCGGCACGTGAACATCGCGCTCGTCAACGAGATGGCCGTGCTCTGCCACGAGCTGGGCGTCGACCTGTGGGACGTCATCCGCTGCGCGGAGACCAAGCCGTTCGGCTTCCAGGCGTTCCGGCCGGGCCCGGGCGTCGGCGGCCACGCCGTCCCGCAGGACCTGACCGGGCACGCCACCCGCACGCTGCGCATGGTGGAGCTGGCCCAGCAGGTCAACACCCGCATGCCCCGCTACGTCGTCCAGCGCGCCGCCACGCTCCTGAACGAGCACGGCAAGTCCGCCCGCGGCGCCCGCATCCTGCTGCTCGGCGTCACGTACAAGGCCGACCTCGCCGACCAGCAGGGCACGCCCGCGCAGGAGATCGCGGTCCGGCTGATGGAACTGGGCGCGTCCGTGAGCTACCACGACCCGTATGTGCCGGCCTGGAACGTCCTGGACCGCCCGGTCCCGCGCGCCGACTCCTTCTACGAGGCGGCGGCCGACGCCGACCTGACGATCCTGCTCCAGCAGCACCGCACCTACGACCTGCAGGGCCTGTCGGTGAAGGCCCAGCTGCTGCTGGACACCCGCGGCGCCACCCCGTCGGGGGCGGCGCACCGGCTCTGATCCGGCCAGGGGCGGGAATCGGTCACGAACAGGGAACGGTCGCATACGGAAAGCGCTCACGGGCGGAAAACAGCCGGAGCGCTGTCGTTCCCGGCTGTTAGTCTCCCCCGGACTTGCCGCACACGTGTGCGTGCCGGTCTTCCGTTCCCATCAGCCATGCTCCATCTCGGGGGGATTTCTGTCATGAGCCAGTCAGCTCCGCCACCGCAGCCGCAGTCCGGTCCGGTCGACGGCAACCCGTACGCCCAGCAGGCGCCGGCCGGGGTGCCGGACGCCCCGGCCGGCGCGTACCCGCCCCAGCCGGGCACCGCGTACCCGCCGCAGCCGGGCGCGTTCGCGCCGTCGGGGCCGCCGGCTCCGAGCCGTGACAACGTCGTCCTGGGTCTGGTCGCCGCCCTCGCCGCGGCCGTGGTCGTCGGCGGCCTGTACGGCCTCGTCATCGGCGCGACGAAGCACGAGATCGGCTGGGCGGCGGTCGGCGTCGGCTTCGTCATCGGTCTCGCCGCGGGCAAGGCGGGCGGCCGCAACCCGGTCCTGCCGGTCGTCGGCGCCATCCTCGCGCTCGGCTCGGTCTACCTCGGTCAGCTGATCGGCACGGCCATGATCGGCGCGGACCAGCTGCACATCGGCTTCGGGGAGCTGTTCTTCCAGCACTTCGACGTGGTCCAGAAGGTCTGGAAGGAAGACGCCGACCCGCTCACCTTCCTCTTCTTCGCCATCGCCGCCTTCGCCGCGTTCTCCGGCGCCAAGAAGGCCGCCCGGTAGCGACGGCCCGGCGCCGGCGACGGCGCCCGCGCACGGGAAAGGGCCCGGCCACCGCATCGGTGGCCGGGCCCTTCGCGTGCGTGCGGGTCAGCGCCGGTGCTGGCTGTCCGCGACCGTCACCTCGACCCGCTGGAACTCCTTCAGCTCGCTGTAGCCGGTCGTGGCCATGGCGCGGCGCAGGGCACCGAAGAAGTTCATGGAGCCGTCGGGGGTGTGGGAGGGGCCGGCGAGGACCTCCTCGATGGTGCCGACCGTGCCGAGGTCGACCTTCTTGCCGCGGGGCAGCTCCTCGTTGACCGCCTCCATGCCCCAGTGGTGGCCCTTGCCGGGCACGTCCGTGGCACGGGCCAGCGGGGAGCCGATCATCACCGCGTCGGCGCCGCAGGCGATCGCCTTCGGCAGGTCGCCGGACCAGCCGACACCGCCGTCGGCGATCACGTGCACGTACCGGCCGCCGGACTCGTCCATGTAGTCACGGCGGGCCGCGGCCACGTCGGCGACGGCCGTGGCCATCGGGACCTGGATGCCGAGCACGTTGCGCGTGGTGTGCGCGGCGCCACCGCCGAAGCCGACCAGGACGCCGGCCGCGCCGGTGCGCATCAGGTGCAGGGCCGCGGTGTAGGTGGCGCAGCCGCCGACGATCACCGGGACGTCCAGCTCGTAGATGAACTGCTTGAGGTTCAGCGGCTCGTGAGAGGAGGACACGTGCTCCGCCGAGACCGTCGTACCGCGGATGACGAAGATGTCCACGCCCGCGTCCACGACCGCCTTGGAGAACTGGGCGGTGCGCTGCGGGGAGAGCGCGGCCGCCGTGACCACACCGGAGTCGCGCACCTCCTTGATGCGGGCCCCGATCAGCTCTTCCTTGATGGGCGCCGCGTAGATCTCCTGCAGGCGGCGGGTGGCCCGCTCGGCGGGCAGTTCGGCGATCTCGTCCAGCAGCGGCTGCGGGTCCTCGTAGCGCGTCCACAGGCCCTCGAGGTTGAGCACCCCGAGACCGCCCAGTTCACCGATGCGGATGGCGGTGGCCGGGGAGACCACCGAGTCCATGGGAGCGGCCAGGAACGGCAGCTCGAAGCGGTAGGCGTCGATCTGCCAGGCGATCGAGACCTCCTTCGGGTCCCGCGTACGGCGGCTGGGGACGACGGCGATGTCGTCGAAGGCGTACGCCCGGCGGCCGCGCTTGCCGCGCCCGATCTCGATCTCAGTCACGTCTTGGCCTTTCCCTGATGCGTTTCAGCACCTTCCAGTATCCCCGACCCGCACGGCGACGGCGGCCCCGGAGGTCCGGAGCCGCCGTACGGGGCCGTCACGCGTGCGCGTGCGTCACTTCTTGCTGCTGTAGTTCGGCGCCTCGACCGTCATCTGGATGTCGTGCGGGTGGCTCTCCTTCAGGCCCGCCGAGGTGATCCGCACGAAGCGGCCGCCGGCCTGCAGGTCGGGCACCGTCCGGCCGCCGACGTAGAACATCGACTGACGCAGACCGCCGACCAGCTGGTGGACCACGGAGGACAGCGGGCCGCGGTAGGGCACCTGGCCCTCGATGCCCTCGGGGATCAGCTGCTCGTCGGAGGCGACGCCCTCCTGGAAGTAGCGGTCCTTGGAGAACGACCTGCGCTCGCCGCGGGTCTGCATGGCACCGAGGGAGCCCATGCCGCGGTACGACTTGAACTGCTTGCCGTTGATGAACAGCAGCTCGCCCGGGGACTCCTCGCAACCCGCGAGCAGCGAGCCGAGCATCACCGTGTCGGCGCCGGCGACCAGGGCCTTGGCGATGTCGCCGGAGTACTGCAGACCGCCGTCGCCGATCACCGGGACACCGGCTTCCTTGGCGGCCAGCGCGGCCTCGTAGATGGCGGTGACCTGCGGGACGCCGACGCCGGCGACCACGCGGGTGGTGCAGATGGAGCCGGGTCCGACGCCCACCTTGATGCCGTCCGCGCCCGCGTCGACCAGGGCCTGGGCGCCGTCGCGGGTGGCGATGTTGCCGCCGATGACGTCGGCGCCGGAGGAGTTCGACTTGATCTTGGCGATCATGTCGCCGACCAGGCGGGAGTGGCCGTGGGCGGTGTCCACGACGATGAAGTCGGCACCGGCCTCGATCAGGGCCTGGGCGCGCTCGAAGGCGTCACCGGCCACACCGACCGCCGCGCCGACCAGCAGACGGCCCTCGGCGTCCTTGGCCGCGTTCGGGTACTTCTCCGCCTTGACGAAGTCCTTGACGGTGATCAGGCCCTTGAGGGTGCCCTCGTCGTCGACCAGCGGAAGCTTCTCGATCTTGTGCTTGCGCAGCAGCTCCATGGCCTCCGGGCCGGAGATGCCGACCTTGCCGGTGACCAGCGGCATCGGGGTCATGACCTCGTGCACGCGGCGGCTGCGGTCGCTCTCGAACGCCATGTCGCGGTTGGTGACGATGCCCAGGAGCCGCTTGTCGCCGTCGGTCACCGGGACACCGCTGATGCGGAACTTCGCGCACAGCGCGTCCGCCTCGGCGAGCGTGGCCTCCGGGTGGATGGTGATCGGGTCGGCGACCATGCCGGACTCGGAGCGCTTCACCAGGTCGACCTGGTTGGCCTGGTCCTCGATGGAGAGGTTGCGGTGCAGGACGCCGACGCCGCCCTGGCGGGCCATCGCGATCGCCATGCGGGACTCGGTCACCTTGTCCATGGCGGCGGACAGCAGCGGGATGTTGACCCGCACGTTCTTGGAGACGTACGAGGCGGTGTCGATCTCGTCGGGAGCCATGTCCGACGGGCCCGGCAGCAGCAGCACGTCGTCGTAGGTCAGCCCGAGTGTCGCGAATTTTCCGGGCACTCCGTCGACGTTGGCAGTCATGACACCTTCCCCAAATGGCCTTGATCGGTGCGGATGTCCATGCTAACGGGAAGCGTCGTCAGCAAATTCCACGGTGGCGGTCGACTTCAGGCTTCGTACGTTCGTACGGAACCGGGGGCGCCCCCGTTCATCCGGGAGCGGCGCCGCGGGCGCCGGGGCGAGTCGGGACGGGTGTGCCGCCGCCGGTCTGCGCCGTCGCGGCCGAGCGCCGCCACGGCGGGACGCGGCTCGGCTACTGCTCGGCGAGGGCGCGCAGGCGGCTGAGCGCCCGATGCTGGGCGACCCGGACCGCCCCGGGTGACATTCCCAACATCTGCCCCGTCTCCTCCGCCGTCAAGCCCACGGCGATGCGCAGCAGGAGCAGCTCGCGCTGGTTCTCGGGAAGGTTGGCCAGCAGCTTCTTGGCCCACTCGGCGTCACTGCTGAGCAGGGCGCGTTCCTCGGGTCCGAGGGAGTCGTCCGGGCGCTCCGGCATCTCGTCCGAGGGGACGGCCGTGGAGCCCGGGTGGCGCATCGCCGCACGCTGCAGGTCGGCGACCTTGTGGGAGGCGATGGCGAAGACGAACGCCTCGAAGGGGCGGCCGGTGTCGCGATAGCGGGGCAGGGCGAGCAGGACCGCCACACAGACCTCCTGGGCGAGGTCCTCGACGAAGTGGCGCGCGTCGCCCGGGAGCCGGGACAGCCGGGTGCGGCAGTAGCGCAGCGCCAGCGGATGGACGCGGGCGAGCAGATCGTGCGTCGCCTGCTCGTCCCCGTCGACGGCGCGGTGCACGAGGGAACCGATCACCCCATGGGCCGTGCCCGCCTCGTCGTCGCGCATCGGTCCATGGTGCCTTGCGGCCGTCCGGTCCGTCGCATCGTGTTCGTGGTTGTGCACCGAAGCGTTATGAGCAGGTGCGCCGGCACTCATCCCCTGCGCCCTCCCCTTCCGCTCGACCGACTCGTCCCCGAGAGACTCCACACCTCCAAGGATGCGGCATCCGCGCCGAAACGAGCAGCGCGCGTCCGGCGGGTCGCCTTGCGTACCGCCCGCCGACGCCTCCGGCCAGGTCGTACGCCAGGCTCGCGAGCGGCCGGAGCGGACACGCCCCGGCCCCGCCGGGCGGCCCCGCCACCGGTGCTTCCACCGGTACCCCGTACGGAACTTGGCCGACGCGGTGACCGCGGCGGTGTCCGGGCGGACGGGGGCGCGCGCCGGGCCCGGGCGCCTGAGGCACCCGTCGCCCGAGTGACTCATGCCTCGCCGGGAGCCGGGCCGGACCCGGCCCGGTGGTGCGGGCGTACGCCGCGGTCCCACACACCGCGGCGCCCGTCCCGCACGGGTCCGGAAGACCTGCCGACCGCCCGCCCTTCACGTCCCCTTGGGCAGGCCGGGCGCACCACCGAAGGGCCACCGACACCGGGCGGCCCCGCGTCCGCGGGGCACGCGCCGCGAGCCGTCCGGGCCCTGGCGCGCCGCCCGGTCTTCGCCGAGGGGGGCGGGGCCGTCGCCGCTCACGGGGACGGGGCCCCGTGCGGTCCGGCCGCGCCTGCCCCGCAGGGCCGCACACGAGCTACCGGACCAGTCCCCAGCGGAAGCCGAGCGCCACCGCGTGGGCCCGGTCCGAGGCGCCGAGCTTCTTGAACAGGCGCCGGGCGTGGGTCTTCACGGTGTCCTCGGAGAGGAACAGCTCGCGGCCGATCTCGGCGTTGGAGCGGCCGTGACTCATGCCCTCCAGGACCTGGATCTCGCGCGCGGTGAGCGTGGGCGCGGCGCCCATCTCGGCCGAACGCAGCCGGCGCGGGGCCAGCCGCCACGTCGGGTCGGCGAGCGCCTGCGTCACCGTGGCGCGCAGCTCCGCGCGCGAGGCGTCCTTGTGCAGATAGCCACGGGCGCCGGCGGCGACCGCGAGTGCCACACCGTCGAGGTCCTCGGCGACGGTGAGCATGATGATGCGGGCGCCCGGATCCGCGGACAGCAGCCGGCGCACGGTCTCGACGCCGCCCAGGCCGGGCATGCGTACGTCCATCAGGATCAGGTCGGAGCGGTCGGCGCCCCAGCGGCGGAGGACTTCCTCGCCGTTGGCCGCCGTCGTCACGCGCTCGACGCCGGGCACGGTCGCGACCGCGCGGCGGAGCGCCTCTCGGGCAAGCGGGGAGTCGTCGCAGACGAGGACGGATGTCATGACCGCCCTCCGCAGCTGATGCGCGTCACCTTGAGCCTCCAGGCTGGTACGGAATCGTCACCTGTGCGGTCGACCGTCTCGGACGCCTGCCCGAGCCCTTGTGTTTTCAACCGCCTCCGCACTCTCAACGACGGTCACCCGAAAGAGTTACGGGCCTGCGTACCGTCTTCGGCACTCTACGTGAGGGCTTCGACACGGTGCAGACATGCCCGCCGGACTTTCAACTTTTCATCACAACCAATGCCCCATTTAGCCCTTTTTCTTCCCGTTTCGCGGTGTCCGGGGCTAGATTCGCAATGAGTCATATTTTCATCTCCTTAGACCGGAGATGTACGGTCGATGGCACCGTATCCGCCCAGAACGGCTACAAGGGGTCACGTAATGGCAGATTTCTCCCGCCTTCCCGGACCGAACGCGGACCTATGGGACTGGCAGCTGCTGGCTGCCTGCCGCGGTGTGGACAGCTCGCTCTTCTTCCACCCTGAGGGCGAGCGCGGGGCGGCTCGGAGCGCTCGCGAGAACTCGGCCAAGGAGGTCTGCATGAGGTGCCCGGTCCGTGCGGAGTGCGCGGCACACGCCCTGGCGGTGCGCGAACCCTACGGAGTATGGGGCGGCTTGACCGAGGATGAGCGTGAGGAGTTGATGGGACGGGCCCGCAACCGCCTGGTGTCGGCGTCGACCACCAGCGGCGGTACCTCCCCGGACCACTGAAGGAACGTTTTTGCACCCACAGCCCCCCGGGTGCACCCCGTCACCCACCCATGGGCACGCCCGCGCGTGCCCATGACTGTGCCGTTCCCCTACGAACGCCCGGCGGCCCGAGCCGCCCTGGCGAGGTGTTCCAGCGTCGCGCCCACGGTCGGCACCTGCGCCAGGTCGGGCAGGGTGAGGGCGACGATCTCCCGCCGTACCGCCGGTTCCAGCCGTACCGCCCGCACACCCCTCGGCCGTACCGACTCCACCGCGAGCTGCGGCAGTACGGCCACGCCGAGACCCGCGCCGACCAGGCCGACCACCGCGGGGTAGTCGTCGGTCGCGAAGTCGATGCGCGGGGCGAACCCGGCGCCCTCGCACACCTGCACGAGCTGGCCGCGGCAGCGCGGGCAGCCCGCGATCCAGGGCTCCTGGGCCAGCTCGCCGATGGCGACGCTCTCCGCGCGCGCGAGCCGGTGCCGCTCGGGCACGAGGGCGACGAGCCGGTCCGTCAGCAGCGGCCGCACCACCAGGTCGTCCCAGTCCTCGGCGACCGCCGCGCCCTCGTAGCGGAAGGCCAGAGCCAGGTCGCAGTCGCCCTCGCGCAACAGTTCCACGGACTTCGGGGGCTCGGCCTCCTCCAGGGAGACGCGGGTGCCCGGATGGGCGGCGCGCAGGGCGGCCAGGGCGGTGGGAACCAGGGCGGAACTGCCGCTGGGGAAGGAGACCAGCCGGACCCGGCCGGCCCTGAGGCCCGCGATGGCCGCGACCTCCTCCTCGGCGGCGGTGAGCCCGGCGAGGATGCCGGAGGCATGCCGGACCAGGGCCTCACCGGCCTGGGTGAGGCGCATCTCGCGACCCGTGCGGACCAGCAGCGGGGTGCCGACGGAGGCCTCCAGCGCCTTCATCTGCTGGCTGACGGCGGGCTGGGTGCAGCCCAGCTCGCGCCCCGCCGCCGAGAAGGAGCCGGTGGTGGCGACGGCGCGCAGGACGCGGAGATGACGGGCCTCGATCACCCTTCGAGCATAAGGCCCGCTTGGGGACGGCGTCGCATATGCGCTCGACGCTTTGAGGCGGCTCCCGTACGGTTCGGGCATGCAGCTTCTCTCCGTCAACCTGGGACGCCCGCGGGCGGTGCCGTACACGGACCAGCCGGACGGACTGACCGGCATCGACAAGCGGCCGGCCGGCGGACCGGTCCGGGTGGCGGCACCGGGGCCCAAGGGCCGCGCCGGCAGCGGGCTCGCCGGGGACACGGTCTGCGACCTGCGGCACCACGGCGGCGACGACCAGGCGGTGTACGCCTTCGCGCGCGAGGACCTCGACCAGTGGGAGCGCGAACTGGGCCGGTCGCTGGCCGACGGCTGCTTCGGGGAGAACCTGACGACGGGCGGCCTGGACGTCTCCGGCGCGCTGGTCGGCGAGCGCTGGCGGATCGGTCCCGAGGTGGTGCTGGAGGTGACCTCGGGGCGGATTCCGTGCCGCACGTTCCAGGGCCATCTGGGCGAGCGGGGATGGGTGAAGAGGTTCACCCGGACGGGCGCGACCGGTGCCTACCTGCGGGTGCTCGCACCGGGCGAGATCCGCGCGGGCGACGCGATCGAGATCGTGCACCGGCCGGCGCACGGGGTGACGGCGGCGCTGCAGTTCCGTGCCGTCACCACCGAGCGGGAGCTGCTGCCGCGACTGCTCGCCGCGGGCGAGGCGCTGCACCCGGAGACGCTCGCGGCGGCCCGCGAGTACGCGGCGCGGTACGGCGGCTGAGGGACGGCGGAAAAGCCGTGCCGGAGGCCGCCATGGCCGACGGGCGCTGTCCGTCCCGGTCACTACCCTTGGGCCATGACAACGGCTCTGATTACGGGATCGACCGCGGGGATCGGCGCCGCGTTCGCGCGGCGGCTCGCGGCTGACGGGCATGACCTCGTCCTGGTGGCGCGGGACACCAAGCGGATGCGCGAGCAGGCGACCGAACTGCACGACCGGCACGGCATCGAGGTGGAGGTGCTGACCGCCGACCTCTCCGAGGACACGGGCATCGAGGCGGTCGCCGACCGGCTCGGCGACCGGAAGAGGCCGGTCGACCTGCTGGTCAACAACGCCGGCTTCGGCCACAAGGGCCGCTATCCGGACGTCCCCATGGCGGACGAGCTGAAGATGCTCAAGGTGCACTGCGAGGCGGTGCTCCGGCTGACGACGGCGGCGGCCTCGGCGATGCGCGAGCGCGGCCGGGGCGGGGTCGTCAACGTCGCCTCGGTGGCCGCCTTCGTGCCCCGGGGCACCTACGGGGCGTCCAAGGCGTGGGTCGTGCAGTTCACCCAGGGCGCGGCGAAGGACCTGGCGGGCAGCGGGGTGCGGCTGATGGCGCTGTGCCCGGGTTTCGTGCGCACCGAGTTCCACGAGCGGGCCGGGATGGGCACGGACGGCATCCCGGGGTGGATGTGGCTGGACGCCGACAAGCTGGTCGCGGCCGCGCTATCGGACCTGGCCCGCGGCAAGTCGCTGTCCATCCCGGACCCCCGGTACAAGGCGCTGATGGGCCTGGTGAAGGTGACACCCCGGGGACTGGTGGGCGGGATCTCCTCCAGGACCGGCCGCAAGTACGGGCCGCAGTAGCCGGCGGGCGGGGCTCCGCCGCCGTTTCCGGTGGGAGGCTCTACCCCCGGCCCGGTCGAAGGGGTTCCGCCGCCGGCCCGGTGGAAGGGTTCCGCCGGCCAGGTGGAAGGGGTTCCGCCGCCGTTTCCAGTGGGAGGCTCCACCGCCGGCCCGGTGGAAGGGGTTCTACCGCCGGCCCGGTGGAAGGGCGTCGTCGGCGGGGTTCCGTCGCCGGCCCGGAGCGGTGGCGGCGGTGGACAGGGCGAAGGCCCGGCACCGTGACGGTGCCGGGCCTTCGCCGAAGAGCGTCCGGATCAGTGGGCGTGGCCGTGGCCGTGGCCCGCGTCCGCCGGCTCCTCTTCCTTCTTCTCGACGACCAGGGTCTCGGTCGTGAGCAGCAGGGAGGCGATGGAGGCGGCGTTCTCCAGGGCGGAACGGGTGACCTTGACCGGGTCGATGACGCCGGCCTTGATCAGGTCGCCGTACTCGCCGGTGGCGGCGTTGTAGCCCTGCCCCTTCTCCAGTTCCTTGACCTTGGAGACGATGACGTAGCCCTCCTGGCCGGCGTTCTCGCCGATCCAGCGCAGCGGCTCGACCACGGCGTTGCGGACGACCGAGACACCGGTGGCCTCGTCGCCGGTCTTGTCGAGGTTGCCCTCGAGGACCTTGGAGGAGTGGACCAGAGCGGAGCCACCACCGGAGACGATGCCCTCCTCGACCGCGGCGCGGGTCGCGGAGATGGCGTCCTCCAGACGGTGCTTCTTCTCCTTCAGCTCCACCTCGGTGGCGGCGCCGACCTTGATCACGCACACGCCGCCGGCCAGCTTCGCGAGGCGCTCCTGGAGCTTCTCGCGGTCCCAGTCGGAGTCGGTGTTCTCGATCTCGGCCTTGATCTGGGCGATGCGGCCCTGGACGGCCGCGGGGTCGCCGGCGCCGTCCACGATCGTGGTGTCGTCCTTGGTCACGGTGACGCGGCGGGCGGAGCCCAGCACGTCGAGCCCGGCCTGGTCGAGCTTGAGGCCGACCTCCTCGGAGATGACCGTGGCGCCGGTGAGGACCGCCATGTCCTCCAGCATCGCCTTGCGGCGGTCGCCGAAGCCGGGGGCCTTCACCGCGACGGCGTTGAAGGTGCCGCGGATCTTGTTGACGACCAGGGTCGACAGGGCCTCGCCCTCGACGTCCTCGGCGATGATCAGCAGCGGCTTCGAGGAGTTGGTCTGGATGATCTTCTCGAGCAGCGGGAGCAGGTCCTGGATCGAGGAGATCTTGCCCTGGTTGATCAGGATGTAGGGGTCGTCGAGGACGGCCTCCATGCGCTCCTGGTCCGTCACGAAGTACGGCGACAGGTAGCCCTTGTCGAAGGCCATGCCCTCGGTGAAGTCCAGCTCCAGACCGAAGGTGTTGGACTCCTCGACGGTGATGACACCGTCCTTGCCGACCTTGTCCATGGCCTCGGCGATCAGCCCGCCGACCTGCTGGTCCTGGGCGGACAGCGCGGCGACGGCGGCGATGTCGGACTTCTCGTCGATCGGGCGGGCCGAGGCGAGCAGGTCGTCGCACACGGCCTTGACCGCGGCGTCGATGCCCTTCTTCAGGGCGGCCGGGGAGGCGCCGGCGGCGACGTTGCGCAGACCCTCGCGGACCAGGGCCTGGGCCAGCACGGTGGCGGTGGTGGTGCCGTCACCAGCGATGTCGTTGGTCTTGGTGGCCACCTCCTTCACCAGCTGCGCGCCGAGGTTCTCGTACGGGTCCTCGATCTCGACCTCGCGGGCGATCGTGACACCGTCGTTGGTGATGGTGGGGGCGCCGAACTTCTTGTCGATGACGACGTTGCGGCCGCGCGGGCCGATCGTCACCTTCACCGTGTCGGCCAGCTTGTTGACGCCGCGCTCGAGGGCGCGACGGGCGTCCTCGTCGAACTTCAGGATCTTCGCCATGACAGCGGGAGCCCTCTCGGGAGTCTGTGGGTGTGAAAAGACGCTGCGCCCCGGGCGCCCGGCTTCTTATCGGTTGCGGGGGGCCAGGGGCGCAGCTTCAGAGCAAAAGTCTGCTCGAGGTGGTGGCTACTTCTCGATGATCGCGAGCACGTCGCGAGCCGAGAGGACGAGGTACTCCTCGCCGTTGTACTTCACCTCGGTGCCGCCGTACTTGCTGTAGAGGACGACGTCGCCGACCTTGACGTCGAGCGGCAGGCGCTCGCCGTTCTCGAAGCGGCCCGGGCCCACGGCGAGGACGGCGCCCTCCTGGGGCTTCTCCTTCGCGGTGTCCGGGATGACCAGGCCAGAGGCGGTGGTCTGCTCGGCGTCGAGCGGCTGGACCACGATGCGGTCCTCGAGCGGCTTGATGGCAACCTTGGAGCTGGTGGTCGTCACGATCCGACCTCCCCCTTCGGAGATCTCACGGGGTTAACTGTCTGAGGTGGCGACCAGGTCGATCCGTCGTCGCGGGTGCCGGACCTGCCCGTCGCGTATTGGCACTCTCCGGTGGGGAGTGCCAGAGCCGAGACTATGACCGCGATTAGCACTCGGTCAAGCGGAGTGCCAATGCCGTGCGTCGCGTCGCCGGGTTTCGGGTGCACGCGAGTGGTTTGCGCCGGGGGACGGCCCTGCTCGCTACAGGTAGTCCTCGAGCCGACCCACCGTCAGGCCCCGCTGCTGGACCCTCCGAAGGATCCGCGTCGTGCGTTCCCGCAGGGTCGGGCCCGTGGACTCGTCGGGGCCGACGAGGACGACGTCGCCGGGGCCGAGGCGGTCCTCACCCCGGCGGAAGACGAGGTCGCCCGGGGTCATCGCGGCGCGCCAGAGCACCACCGCGGTGATCCCGCAGTCGGCCGCCGCGCGCAGGGTCGTGGTGTCGTACCTGCCGTAGGGCGGCCGGAAGAGCCGGGGGCGGACGCCCAGGCGCGATCTGAGCCGGTCCTGCTGGCCGCAGATCTCGGCGCGCTGCGCGGCGTAGGGCTGCCCGGCGAGCGCGCGGCGGTCGAGGGTGTGGTTCTGGATGCCGGCGCCGAGCCCGCGCAGCCGCGCGAAGTGGGCGTAGCCGGGCCCGGCGACGCTGTCGGTGAGGAACATGCTGACCGGAAGCCGGAGTTCGCGGACCATGTCGACGAAGCGGGGGTCCTGCTCGGCGCCGTCGTCGTAGGTGAGGAAGACGACCCGGTCGCGGGTGGGGACGCGGTCCAGGACCCGGGGCGCGGTGCGGCCCGCCGGGTCCGGTGCGAGGCCGAGGGGCCGGGCGGCGGGCCGGGGCGGGCGGGCCAGGGGCTCGGTCAGGCCCCAGTGGCGGTAGGACAGGTCGGGAGCGGGGCCGTGCGGGTGCACCCCTTGGGCCGCCTTCTTGCCGAGGCGTTCGATGGGGTCCATGGACTGGGCGCAGCCCGCGAGGAGGACGGCCGCGGCGAGTGCCGCGGCCGGGCCCCGCGCCCGCCTCACAGGTAGTCCTCCAGGCGGGCCACGGCGTAGCCCTCGCGCGTGACCTTGTTCAGGAAGCGGCGCATGTCGTCGACCATCGTGCCGTCCCACTCGTCCCGGCCCCGGAAGTGGGTGAGGACGATGTCGCCGCGGCGCAGTCGCTGGTCGTCCTCGCGGTACTCCCAGTGGTCGACGAAGACCTCCTCGTTCCAGATCGGCGCGTACTTGATCCCGCAGGACTTGGCGGCGACCAGGGTGTCCTGGTTGTAGTTGCCGTAGGGCGGCCGGAAGACGGTGGGCGCCTTGCCGAACTGCCGCTTCATGATGTCCTGCATGCCGCAGATCTCGTCCTTCTGCTCCTCGTAGGACAGCCCCGGCAGGTAGGGGTGGTGCAGCGTGTGGTTGTTCAGCGTGTTGCCGTAGGACCGCATGGTGCGGAAGTAGGCGTAGTCGTCCTTCACCAGGTAGTTGCTGAGGAAGGCGGTGTACGGGATCTTCAGGTCCCGCATCATGGCGAGGAACCTCGGGTCCTTCTCCGCGCCGTCGTCGATCGTGAGGAAGACGACCTTCTGGTCGGTGGGCACCGTGGTGAAGACCGGCGGCAGGTCCCAGTCCTCCTGGTGGTCCACCTCGAACCCGTCGCGGGCGTGGATCCTCGGCTTGCTCGCGGGCGGCGCCGGAGGCGTCAGCGGGACCTGCTCCAGTCCCCAGCGCCGGGCCGCGGCGGCCATGCGGGTGCGTTCGGCGGCCTGGCGGGCCTGCGGGCCCAGGGCCTGGGCGGGTTCGCTCTTTCCGCGCACCGGACGCACGGGGTCGTTGCCGGCGCAGCCGGACAGCAGGGCGGCGGAGGCCAGCGCGGTGGCTCCGCAGACGAGGGCCAGCTTCCGGGTGCGTACACCGAAAGGTGCCCTAATTTTGTCATTTTGTACTACTGCTCGCATGGTGCCGGATCCTCCCAGGCCCGGGGCCCGATCCCGGCCCGACACCGCCGCCGGAGGCGGACCGTCCACCGACTGGCCGACAATGACCCGGTGAACGACCTCACCCTCCTCCTCACCCCCGAAGGCCGCGCCCTCCTCGACGAGGTGCGCGACACCGAGCCGGCGCGCGAGCTGGCCGTGGCCACCCGGCTGCGCCGCGACCACCCGGCCGACCTGGTGTCGGCCGCGCTCGGCCAGGCCCGGCTGCGGCAGCGGGCGGCGGCCAAGTTCGGCGCCGGGGACGCCGGGCGGATGTTCTTCACGCCGAACGGGGTCGAGCAGTCGACACGGGCCAGCGTGGCCGCCTACCGGGCGCGGCGGCTGACGGACCTGGGCGTGACCTCGGTGGCCGACCTGTGCTGCGGGATCGGCGGGGACGCGATCGCGCTGGCGCGGGCCGGGATCCGGGTGCTGGCCGTGGACCGGGACCCGCTGACGGCGGCCGTGGCGCGGGCGAACGCCGAGGCGCTGGGGCTGGCGGAGCTGATCGAGGTGCGCGAGGCCGACGTCACCGAGGTGGACACCGCCGGCTACGACGCCGTGTTCGTGGACCCGGCCCGGCGGGGCGGACGGGGCCGGATCTTCGACCCCGAGGCCTATTCGCCGCCCCTGTCCTGGGCGGTCGGCGCGGCCCGTACGGCGCCCCACGCGGCCCTGAAGATCGCCCCGGGCATCCCCCACGAGGCGGTGCCCGCGGAGGCCGAGGCCGAGTGGATCTCCGACGGCGGCGAGGTGAAGGAGGCGGTGCTGTGGTTCGGCACCGGGGCGCCGGGCGCCGTACGGGCCACGCTGCTGCCCGGCCCGCGCACGCTGCCCGGCCGCGGGCTGCCCGATCCCCCGGTGCGGCCGGTGGGCCGGTACCTGTACGAACCCGACGGGGCCGTGATCCGCGCGCACCTCGTCGCGGAGGTGGCCGAGGAGGTCGGCGGCGGTCTCCTCGACGCGACGATCGCCTACGTCACCGCCGACGAACTGCGGCCCACCCCCTTCGCCACGGCCTACGAGATCACCGACCGGCTGCCCTTCAACGTGAAGAAGCTGAAAGCCCTGCTGCGGGAGCGGGAGGTCGGCACGCTGACCGTGAAGAAGCGCGGCTCCGCGGTCGAGCCGGAGGAACTGCGCCGCAAGGTCAGGCCGCAGGGACCGAACGCGGCGACCGTGTTCCTCACCCGGGTCGCCGGGGCGCCGACGATGCTGATCGGCGCCCCCACCCGGTCACCGGAGCGGCACCCGGGAAGCCGACGCCCGTGAGCGTCTCGGCGGTCCCCGCCGCGCACACGGGCCGCTGAACGACGAGAACCCCGCCCCCGGCGAACCGGGGACGGGGTCTTCATGGAGCGCCGGGCAGGCCTTGCACCTGCATCTCCCCGCAGGAAGCGGGGCGTCTTTCCTTGGACCACCAACGCACTGTGTCCGGACCGGGTTTCCGGCCGTTCACGTGTGATGATCATAGCGCAGCCCGAGCGGTTCCTCCAACCTCAGCCGTCCGCCACCGCCTCGAACCGCCACCGGTGCACCGGACGCGTCACCAGCTGCGCGCCGGGCTCGGGCAGCTCGGGCAGCGAGGCGTCGTAGGGCGCGTCCCACCAGGTGATGACCAGTACCCGGTCGCCCGGCGCCCGGAAGGTCTCCCGGCGCACCGGCTGCCGGTCGAGGTCCTGCTCGCGCACCCAGCCCAGCAGGTCCTCGCCCCGGCCCTCGGCGGCCCGCGCCTCCCACATCAGCGCGACCGTCACGAGTAGAGGTTCTCCTTGCTGACCTCGTGCACGTGGTCGTGCCCGGGCACATGGGGATCGGTGACCGGCAGGGAGGAGTCGGCCGACAGGTCCCAGTCGGAGGCGGTCCGGTTGCGGGCGACCATCTCGGCGCCGAGCGCGGCCACCATCGCGCCGTTGTCCGTGCACAGCTTGGGGCGCGGGACGCGCAGCCGGATGCCGGCCGCCTCGCAGCGCTCCTGGGCGAGGGCGCGCAGCCGGGAGTTGGCGGCCACGCCGCCGCCGATCATCAGGTGGTCGACGCCCTCGTCCTTGCAGGCGCGGACGGCCTTGCGGGTCAGCACGTCGACCACGGCCTCCTGGAAGGAGGCGGCCACGTCGCGGACCGGGACGTCCTCGCCGGCCGCGCGCCTGGCCTCGATCCAGCGGGCCACGGCCGTCTTCAGGCCGGAGAAGGAGAAGTCGTAGGCGGGGTCGCGCGGACCGGTCAGGCCGCGCGGGAAGGCGATCGCCTGCGGGTCGCCCTCCCTGGCGTAGCGGTCGATGACCGGGCCGCCGGGGAAGCCCAGGTTCAGCACGCGGGCGATCTTGTCGAAGGCCTCGCCGGCCGCGTCGTCGATGGTCGAGCCCATCGGGCGGACGTCGGAGGTGATGTCCTCGGACAGCAGCAGGGAGGAGTGGCCGCCGGACACCAGCAGGGCCATCGTCGGCTCGGGCAGCGGCCCGTGCTCCAGCTGGTCCACGCAGATGTGGGAGGCGAGGTGGTTGACGCCGTACAGCGGCTTGCCGAGCGCGTAGGCGTACGCCTTGGCCGCCGAGACGCCGACGAGCAGGGCGCCCGCGAGGCCGGGCCCCGCGGTCACCGCGATGCCGTCGAGGTCCTTCGCCGCGACGCCCGCCTCCTTCAGGGCGCGGTCGATGGTCGGCACCATCGCCTCCAGGTGCGCCCGGGACGCCACCTCGGGCACGACACCGCCGAAGCGTGCGTGCTCGTCGACGCTGGAGGCGATGGCGTCCGCCAGCAGGGTGGTGCCGCGGACGATGCCGACGCCGGTCTCGTCGCAGGAGGTCTCGATGCCGAGGACGAGGGGTTCGTCAGTCATTGGTCTCGGTTCCTTGTACGGGGGAGGAGCTCGCGGCGGAGCCGCCGTCGGAGGCTGTGTCCAGGCGCATGACCAGGGCGTCCACGTTGCCCGGCTGGTAGTAGCCGCGCCGGAAGCCGATGGGCTCGAAGCCGAAGCGCTCGTAGAGCTTCTGGGCGCGGACGTTGTCGACCCGGCATTCGAGCAGCACCTCGTGGCACTCGAACGCGGTCGCGGCGCGCAGCAGGTCGGTGAGCAGGCGCCGGCCGAGGCCGGTGCCCTGCTGGTCACGGGAGACCGCGATGGTCTGGACGTCGCCCTGGTCGCCGGAGGCGACGAGGCCCGCGTAGCCGACGATGCGGCCCTCGGACTCGGCCACCAGGTAGCGCCGGCTGGCCCCGGGGCCCCGGGAGTGGGCCAGCTCGGACCAGAACATGCCCCGGGACCAGGCGTCCTCGGGGAACAGGTCCCTCTCCAGCTCGAGGACCGGATCGATGTCCCACCAGCGCATCTCGCGCAGTCGGGGGGTTGCCGGCTGAGTCACTTGGGGGTGACCACCTTGTAGTTCTTGGGGACCTGGGCGTCCGGGCGGCGCAGGTACAGCGGCCGGGGCGAGGGCAGTTCCTCCCCCGCGGCGAGGCGCTCGACGGCCAGCGAGGCGAGGGCGGCGGCGGACACGTGCTCGGGCTCGTGGGCGACCAGGAACGTGTCCGGGTAGAGCAGGGCGCCCGCGCCGACCGCGGGGAGCCCCGCGACCTGCTCGGCGATGTCGGCCGGCCGGTTCACGGCCGGGTCGGTCAGCCGGGTGCGCGAGTCGGCGTACGTGGCCCAGTAGACCTCCTTGCGCCGGGCGTCGGTCGCCACGACGAAGGGGCCCTCGGCGATGTCGGCGGCGTGGGCGAGGCCGTCCAGCGTGCACACGCCGTGCACCGGGATGCCCAGCGCGAGGCCGAAGGTGTCGGCGGTCGTCAGACCGACCCTGAGGCCCGTGTAGGGGCCGGGACCGATGCCGACGACGATGCCGGTGACGGCCTCCAGCTTGAGCCCCGCCGCGGCGAGGGTCCGGTCGACGGCCGGCAGCAGCAGCTCTCCGTGCCGGCGTGCGTCGACCTGGCTCGACGAGGCGATGACGTCCGTGCCGTCGTGCAGCGCGACGGTGACGGCGGATGTTGCGGTATCCAGAGCGAGCAAGAGCACGCGAACAGCCTACGGCGCCGACGCCGCCCGCATGGCCGTCCGGGTCGAACGGTCACTGACTGCTACGGTCTGTACGAAGTACGACATATCGCACGAGACAGAGGTGGGAGCACGTGGCAGGGACCAGCGCGGGGATCGTGGCCGGCCTGACCGCGGCGGCCGTGGCGACGGTCGGCTTCCTCGCCTTCCAGGCCCAGTCGGCCGCCCCGGCGAGCCCGGGCGGCCGGCCCGGGCCGGGCGCGTCGGCCGCGTCGGCCGCCGCCAAGGCGCCGCGGGACCGGCGGAACCCGACCGCCCTGCCGCGCGGCTCCGGTACGGGTGAGCGGGTCGTGTACTCGGTGGACGACGACCGGGTGTGGCTGGTCGACGAGCGCAACCGGGTGCGGCACACCTTCCGGGTGACCCCGGGCACGCTCGACCCGCTGCCGGGCACGTACTGGGTGTCGTCCCGCTCGAACGCGGTCACCGGCACCGACGGCCTCCCCATCGAGCACGTCGTGCGGTTCACCAGCGTGGACGACGTGGCGATCGGTTTCAGCGCGGCGGTGGGCGACGGCTCGCCCGCGATGGCCGACCCGGGCGTGAAGACGGGCGGCATCCGGGAGACGCGGGCGAACGGGAACCTGATGTGGCAGTTCGCGACGATCGGCGTGCCCGTGGTCGTGATCCGCTAGGCGGCTCCGGTGGCACTCGCGGCCGTGCCGCCGCGCCGCCTCCCGGGGTCGGCGGTGGTGATCCGCCAGGCCGCCTCGCGGCGCTCCCCGGTGGACTCGGGGGCGCCTCGCAGCGGCTGCGGGGGGCGCGGGGGCCGGGAGACCGCGTCCGCCGCCGCGCACGACGCCAGCAGATCACGCATGGACATTCCGGCGGGCAGGTCCGAAGGGGGCCGCTGCGCGGGGCGAGGAGCGGTCATGGACGCCTCCTGGGTGCGGGGGCGAGCGAAGTTAGGTATCCCTAACTACTGCCTGGCCACCATGTCACCACGCCCGGGTCGTCCCGCGCAATAGGGTGCCGACGCCTTGTCGGAAAGCCGGGCGTCTCAGGCCGTGAGGGGTTCCAGACCGGCGTCCGCCCAGCGCTCCCCGAGCCCGGTCAGCGTGACGTGCCGGACCTCGTCGGTGGTGTCGCCCACGGCCCGGTGGATGACCACCTGGAGCCGGTCCTCGGTCAGCTCCTCCACCTTGCCCTCGCCCCACTCCACGACGATCACCGAGTCGGTCAGGGAGACGTCGAGGTCCAGGTCCTCCATCTCGTCCAGGCCGCCGCCGAGCCGGTAGGCGTCCACATGGACCAGGGGCGGACCGTCGCCCAGGGAGGGATGCACCCGGGCGATCACGAAGGTCGGCGAGGTGACCGCGCCGCGCACGCCCAGCCCCTCGCCGAGGCCGCGGGTCAGCGTGGTCTTGCCCGCGCCGAGTTCCCCGGAGAGCATCACGAGGTCGCCCGCGCGGAGCAGCTCGGCCAGCCGCCGGCCCAGCTCCCGCATCTGCTCGGGCGAAGTGATCGTCAGCCGGGTCTCAGCGCGGTTGTGCGGTGCTGCTGGTGCTGCTGCCGGTTGTTCCATAGCCACTTACGGTAGCTCCTGCCGGCACGGCGCCGGCGCGGGTGAGCAGGTCGGCGAGGCGGTCGGTCACCACTTCGGGGTGTTCCAGGATCACCAGGTGCCCGGCGTCCGGCACGAGCACCAGCTCGGCCTCCGGGAGCAGGTCGGCGATGGCCTCGCTGTGCTCGCTGGGCGTGACCAGATCCTGCACGCCGGCCAGCACGAGCACGGGCATGTCCTGGAAACAGGCGAGGGCCTCGGTCTTGTCGTGGTCGGTGAAGGCCGGGTAGAACTCGGCGACCACGTCGATCGGCGTGGACTCGATCATCCGCTCCGCGAACCGCTCGACGGCCGGGTCGACGTCCCGTCCGGCGAACGAGTACCGCTTGATGATCCCGGCGAACAGGTCCGCGGTGGCCCGGCGCCCCTTCTCCACCAGCTCGGCCTGCTGCCCGAGCGCCTTCAGCACGCCGGGCAGGATGCGCCGCACCGCGTTGACGCCGGCCACCGGGAGGCCGAAGTTGACCTCGCCGAGCCGCCCGGACGACGTGCCCACGAGGGCGGTGGCGACCACCCGGTCCCGGATCAGCTCCGGGTACTGGGCGGCCAGGGCCATCATCGTCATCCCGCCCATGGAGTGGCCGACCAGCACGATCGGCCCGTCCGGTGCCGCGGCGTCCAGGACGGCCTTCAGGTCGCGGCCTAGCTGGTCGATGGTGAGCGGCACCCGGTTCCGGGTCTGGTCCACGCCCCGCCCGGAGCGCCCGTGGCTGCGCTGGTCCCAGTGCACGGTGCGGACGACCCCGCGCAGGGCGGCCCGCTGGAAGTGCCAGGAGTCCTGGCTGAGGCAGTAGCCGTGGCAGAAGACGACGGTGACCGGGGCGGGGGCCTTGCGGCCGAAGAGCCGGCGCCGGCGCGGCGAGACGTTCGGACCCGGGTCGGGTTCGACCTCGTCGACCTCGTAGTACAGCTCGGTGCCGTCGTCGGCGTACGCCTTCCCGGGGAGGCCGCGCAGGGTGCCGTAGGGGCCGGCCGAGTCCAGCGCCAGCCGCGCCCTGCGGCGCATCCCGCGCCCGACCGTCATCCGCTCGATGGCGACCCCCGCCGCCGCGCCCGCGGCCAGCACGCCTATCGCGGCACCGGCGATGCCGGTCGCCCTGCGCCAGCTCGCGGCCGCCTCCGCGGCGGAGGCGGCGGCCGCCGAGGCGACGACTTCCGCCACCGCCTCCGCGCTGCTCTCGCTCACGTACCGCTCCTCTTCGCCGTACTGCAGTTCGCCTGTGTGGGTGACACGGATGATGCCGGTCCGGTGCTCGAGTACGGCCTGAGTACGCCGTCACCGAGGCGCCCCGGCCGCCCCCTTGACGGGTTACCCGAGTTCTTCCCCGTTCACATAGACGCGAGGAACCCGGGTTCCGATGCGCGTGACGATCTCGTACGCGATCGTGCCGCAGGCCTGCGCCCAGTCCTCGGCGGTGGGCTCGCCGCGGTCGCCGGGCCCGAACAGCACGGCCTCGGCGCCCACCTCCGGCTCGTCCCCGCCCAGGTCGACGACGAACTGGTCCATGGCGACCCGGCCGGCGACCGTCCGCCACTTGCCGTCGACCAGCACGGGGCCGGTTCCGGAGGCGTGCCGCGGGATGCCGTCCGCGTAGCCGACCGGCACGAGGCCGAGGGTGGTGTCGCCGGCGGTGACGTAGTGGTGGCCGTAGCTGATGCCGTGCCCGCCCGGCGCGTGCTTGACCAGGGCCAGCGAGGCGCTCAGCGTCATCACCGGGCGCAGCCCGAGGTCGGCCGGGGTGCCCAGCTCCGGGCTGGGCGAGACGCCGTACATGGCGATGCCCGTGCGGACGAGGTCGAAGTGGGTCTCGGGCAGGGTGAGCGCGGCCGGCGAGTTGGCGATGTGCCGCACCTCGGGGCGCACGCCCTGGTCCTCGGCGTACGCCACCATCTCCCGGAACCGGTCGAGCTGGGCGGCGATGGACGGGTGCCCGGGTTCGTCGGCGCAGGCGAAGTGGGACCACAGTCCGGTGATCCGGACCAGCCCGTCGGCCTCGGCGCGCAGGGCCTCGGCGACCAGCTCGGGCCAGTCGGCGGGCTGGCAGCCGTTGCGCCCGAGTCCGGTGTCGGCCTTGAGCTGCACCCGCGCGGTCCGGCCGGCGGCGCGGGACGCCGCGACGGCCTCCCGCAGGGCCCACAGCCCGCTCAGGGACACGTCGATGTCGGCCTCGATCGCCTGCCGCCAGGGGCCGCCCGGCACCCACAGCCAGCACAGCATGCGGCCCGGCAGGCCGGCCGCGCGCAGCGCCAGGGCCTCCTCGGGCGTCGCCGTGCCGAGCCAGGCCGCGCCCGCCTCGCGGGCCGCGCGGGCGCAGCGCACCGCCCCGTGTCCGTAGCCGTCGGACTTCACGACGGCCATCAGGGACGCGCCCGGGGTACGGGAGCGCAGTGCCCGCACGTTGGCGCGCAGGGCACCCAGGTCGATCTCGGCGCGGGCGCGCAGGGGGGCGGTCGGCACAGCTGCAGTCTCACTCATGGCGCCCCCAGTGTCTCAGAGGGCCGAACGGGCCCCCGTGCCGTGTCAGGTACCCGGCCGCCGCCCCCACACGTAGACGTGGTCGCCCTTCTTCAGCACGCCCCACAGTTTCCGCGCGTCACCGAGCTTCAGGTTCACGCAGCCGTAGGAGCCGACGGTGGTGTAGATGCTGCCGTACACGGCGTGGAAGGCCTGTCCGCCGTCGAAGAACTGGGCGTACGGCATGGGCTGGTGGTACAGGGTGGAGACGTGGTTCTTGTGCCGCCAGTAGACGGTGTGCCAGCCCTTGCGGGTGACGAGCCCCTTGCGTCCGCTGCGCATCGGCACGGGCCCGAACACCACCTCGGCGCCCTTCTGCACCCAGGTGAGCTGCCGGTCCAGATCGACGCAGGCGACCCGGTACGACTTCACCG
Organism: Streptomyces sp. NPDC096012; assembly: GCF_040426375.1. NCBI lineage: Bacteria > Bacillati > Actinomycetota > Actinomycetes > Kitasatosporales > Streptomycetaceae > Streptomyces > Streptomyces sp. NPDC096012. The sequence goes on along the minus strand of NZ_JBEOTD010000007.1, from coordinate 48,097 downwards.
GGCACTTCTCGGCCGCGTTCGGGTTCTTCCGGGCCGAGATCAGCATCATCGTCGACCAGGTGACCGGGCCGGCGAAGCCGATGGCGGGCTTGATCCTGTGCTTGAGCTGGAAGGCGCGGACGGCCCTGCAGTCGGCGGCGGACTGCTTGCCGTCCACCGTCAGCTTCAGCCACCGCTCCACCTGCCGCTGGTACGGGCCGGCCTGCTTGCTGCAGGTCACCTTGGCGACGGCGTCCGCGAGCGGCACGTACTCGATCAGGTCGTACGTCCCCGGCGCCGCCGCCCTGGGCTCGACGGCGTCCTCCCGGACGCTGGGCCGGTAGGTCTTCGGCGGCAGTGCCTGGTCGGGCGTGTCGAACTGCCAGGGCTGCGCGGGTCCGGGCGCCACCCCGGGCACGAGGTCTGATCCGGGAGCGGACGGTGCGGGGGCGGCCAGGAGGACGGCCGCCCGGGACGCGTTCGCCCCGGCGGTGCCGGTCGCCGGTACGGCGGTGGCCGCGGCGTTTCCGGCGAGCGGGAGGACCGTGGCGGTGGCGAGCAGCACCGCGGCGCCTCGGTGCGCGATTCGTCTGCTGATCATGCGATCAGCCAAACGCGTGGCCCCGCCGGATCGGCGATGCCGCGCGGCGGGGTCACCCGAGGGGTGGAGCCGGCCGGCACCCCAGCTCCGGCCCGGGATCGGGCGTCGACGTCCGCCGCGGGTGCGTGGGGGCCGGGCGCGCCGGTCCGCGTGCCCCCGTTCCGGGCGTTCGGCCGGACGGGGCCTGTCGGCGAAGGGGGATGTGCGCGCTCGGCCGGTGCGGGTGCGTCGGGGCCGGATGCGCCGTTCCCCGCGCCCCCCGTTTCAGGGCGTTCGGCCGGAAGGGGCCCGTCGGCGAAGGGGGGTGTGCGCCCTCGGCCGGTGCGGGTGCCCCCGGAGCCGGGCACGCCGTTCCCCGCGCCCCTTTAGGCGGGTGTCCCGGGTTCTGGTGGGGGGTCAGGTGCGGATGTCGCGCCAGGCCTGGGGGATCTGGTCGGCGATGTCGTGTGCTCCTACCGGCGCTCCCTGGGCCGCGAAGCGGCCGGCGAGGCCGTGCAGGTACGCGGCCGTGCTGCCCGCGTCCAGCGCCGGCAGGCCCGCCGCCAGCAGTGACCCGGCGAGACCCGACAGCACGTCCCCGCTGCCCGCCGTGGCCAGCCAGGGCGTGCCCGTGGCGTTCACCCGCACGGGGCCGCTCCCGGGGCCGGCCACCAACGTGGTCGAGCCCTTCAGCAGCACGGTCGCCCGGTACGCCGCCGCCAGTTCACGCACCGCGGCCAGCCGTGCGCCCTCGACCTCCTCCCGGCGCACACCCAGCAGGGCGGCGGCCTCCCCCGCGTGCGGGGTCATCAGCGTGGGCGCCGTGCGCGCCCGTACCGCCTCCCGCTCGGCCAGCCGCAGGCCGTCGGCGTCGAGCAGCACCGGCACCTCCGCGTCCAGCACCTGCGCCACGGTCGCCGCGTCGTCCCCGGCCCCCGGGCCGACCACCCAGGCCTGCACCCGCCCGGCCCTGGCCGGCCCGGCGTCGGACACCAGCGTCTCCGGGAAGCGCGCGAGGACCGCCTCCCCCGCGGGCCCGACGTACCGCACCGCCCCCGCACCGCCGCGCAGCGCCCCGGAGACGGCGAGCACCGCGGCGCCCGGGTACCTCGCCGACCCGGCGGCGATCCCGACCACCCCCCGCCGGTACTTGTCGCTCTCGGCCGCCGGCACCGGCAGCAGCCGCGCCACGTCCGTGTGCTGCAAGGCCTCCAGCTCGGCCTCGGCGGGCAGGTCGAGCCCGATGCCGACGAGCCGCACCACCCCGGCGTACTCCCGCCCGGGGTCGACCAGCAGGCCGGGCTTGTACGCACCGAAGGTGACGGTGAGGTCCGCCCGGACGGCGGCCCCGCTCACCTGCCCGGTGTCCGCCTCGACCCCGCTGGGCAGGTCCACCGCCACCACCGCGGCGTCCGACCCCGCAGCGGCGTCCACGAGGCGCGCCGCTTCGGGGCGCAGACCGCCCTTGCCGCCGATGCCGACGATCCCGTCGACCACGAGGTCGGCGCGCCGGACCGCTTCCTCGGCGGCCCCCTCCGCGGCCACGGAGCCCCCGTCCCGGCGCAGGGCGGCGAGCCCGCCGGCGTGGACCCGCCCGGGCGAGAGCAGGACGGCCGTGACCCCCGCTCCCCGCCGCGCCAGCCGCGCTCCGGCGTAGAGCGCGTCGCCGCCGTTGTCCCCGCTGCCCACGAGCAGCACCACCCGGCTGCCGTACACCCGTCCGAGCAACTCGGCGCAGGCGGCGGCAAGCCCCGCGGCCGCCCGCTGCATCAGCGCGCCCTCCGGCAGCCGCGCCATCAGTGCCCGCTCGGCCGCCCTGACCGTCTCCACGCTGTACGCAGTACGCATGGCACCGAGTCTGCCCCGGATTCCCCGTCCGCCACACCGGCGCCGGTCAGCTCTCGGCGACGACCACGGCCGAGGCCACGCCCGCGTCATGGCTCAGGGACACGTGCCAGGCCCGCACGCCCAACTCGGCCGCCCGGGCGGCGACGGTCCCCCGCACCCGCAGCCGGGGCCGCCCGCTGTCCTCGACGTACACCTCGGCGTCGGTCCAGTGCAGCCCGGGCGGCGCGCCCAGCGCCTTCGCCAGTGCCTCCTTGGCGGCGAAGCGGGCCGCGAGCGAGGCGATGCCCCGCCGCTCCCCACTGGGCAGCAGCAGCTCCCGCTCCACGAACAACCGGTCCGCCAGCCCTGGCGTCCGCTCCAGCGACGCCCGGAACCGATCGATCTCGGCGACGTCGATCCCGACTCCGATGATGCTCATGCGCGGCAGCCTACGGTCGCGGCCGGGGGCCGGGCGGCGGGTCGGCGCGGCCCGTCTACGCTCCGGCCATGACTTCGCAGACCTATCTCTCCGACCTGTTCTCGCTGGAGGGCCGTGTCGCCCTGGTGACCGGGGGCAGTTCCGGCATCGGGCGGGCCATCGCCGGGGCGCTGGCGCGGGCCGGCGCGCGGGTGGTGATCGTGGCCAGGAAGAAGGGGCAACTGGCGGACACGGTGGACGAGTTGCTGGCCGACGGATGCCGGGCGGCCTGGGTGAGCGGGGACCTGAGCACCCGTGAGGGGGTGCGCGAGGCGGCCGAGGAGGCGGCCGGCGTGTTCGGGGAGCCCGACATCCTCGTCAACTGCGCCGGGGTCAACCTCAGGCCTCCGATGGACGAGCTGGGCGAGGACGTGTGGGACACCACCATGGCGGTGAACCTGGAGGCCCCGTTCCTGCTGGGGCAGCGGTTCGGACCGGGCATGGCCGGGCGCGGCTTCGGCCGGATCATCCACGTCACCTCCCAGCAGGCGCACCGCGCCTTCGTGCAGAGCGGCGTCTACGGCGTCTCGAAGGGGGCGCTGGAGTCGCTGGCCCGCTCCCAGGCCGAGGCGTGGTCACGGCACGGCGTCACGTGCAACACCCTCGTGCCGGGATTCGTGATGACGCCGCTGAACGCGCGTCTGTCGTCCGACCCCGAGCGGGTGGCGGCGCTCGCCGCGCGGACGATGACCGGGCGCAACGGGCTCGCCGAGGACTTCGCGGGGGCGGCGGTGTTCCTCGCCGGTCCGGCGTCCGCCTATGTCACCGGCCAGTCGGTCTTCGTGGACGGCGGTTTCTCGGTCCACTGAGCCGGCCGGCGGCCCCAGGCGGCCCGGCCTGCTCGGTCGGCTCGGTGGACGGCGTGCGCCCGGTCCGCCGAGCCGGCGGGAGGGCCGCGAGGCGGAGGGGCCCTGCGGGGAAGGGGGTTGCGCGGGGACCGCCGCACCCCCGTTTCCGGGGGGCGGGACGACGGCGGTCCCCGCGAGGGACGCGTGCCGGGTCAGGGCCGGGCTTGCGCGTCCATGGCGTCCATGGAGGTCCGGGAGCCGCTCCGGAGGTCCTTGGCGCCGTTCGCCGCCGGCCCGGCCGGGGAGCCTGCCCAGTGTCCAACGCCTGGGTGGTGCTCCCGCTGCCCTGCCGACACCCACCAATGTGCCGGACGCGTGTTAAGCGGGTGCTGCGCGCACGTGACGCCCTCGTAGCACTTCCGATTCGGCTCGATCGGTCGAGGTCACCGCGAGTTCGCCGGGGTCACGCGCGGTTCACCGGAGGTTCGCTACTTGTTGCCGCCCTTGGCCAGGAAGGCCAGCAGGTCCTGCCGGCTGACCACGCCGGTCGGCTTGCCCTCGACCAGGACGATCGCCGCGTCCGCCGAGCCCAGCACCGTCATCAGGTCGCCGACCGGCTCACCGGAGCCGACCTGGGGCAGCGGGCCGCACATGTGCTTCTCCAGCGGGTCCTCCAGGAAGGCCCGCTTGCTGAACAGGGCGTCCAGCAGCTCCCGCTCCACCACCGAGCCGACGACCTCGGCGGCCATGACGTCCGGGTGGCCGGCGCCCGGCTTGACGACGGGCATCTGCGAGACGCCGTACTCGCGCAGCACCTCGATGGCCTGGCCGACGGTCTCCTCGGGGTGCATGTGCACCAGGGAGGGGATGGAGCCGTGCGCCTTGTCGCTCAGGACGTCGCCGACGCGGGCGCTGGGGCCCTCGTCCTCCAGGAAGCCGTAGTCGGCCATCCACTCGTCGTTGAAGATCTTGCTGAGGTAGCCGCGGCCGCTGTCCGGGAGCAGCACGACCACCACGTCGTCCGGGCCGAGCCGCTCGGCGACGCGCAGTGCCGCGACGACGGCCATCCCGCAGGAGCCGCCGACCAGCAGGCCCTCCTCCTTGGCGAGGCGGCGGGTCATCTGGAAGGCGTCCTTGTCGGAGACCGCGACGATCTCGTCGGCGACGGTGCGGTCGTAGGCGGTCGGCCAGAAGTCCTCGCCGACGCCCTCGATCAGGTACGGCCGTCCGGACCCGCCGGAGTAGACGGACCCCTCGGGGTCGGCGCCGATCACCTTGACGCCGCCGTCGGAGGCGTCCTTCAGGTACCGGCCGGTGCCGGAGATGGTGCCGCCGGTGCCGACGCCCGCCACGAAGTGGGTGATCTTCCCCTCGGTCTGCTCCCACAGCTCGGGGCCGGTCGAGTGATAGTGCGAGAGCGGGTTGTTGGGGTTGGAGTACTGGTCGGGCTTCCAGGCGCCGGGGGTCTCCCGCACGAGGCGGTCGGAGACGTTGTAGTACGAGTCCGGGTGCTCGGGGTCCACGGCGGTCGGGCAGACGACGACCTCGGCGCCGTAGGCGCGCAGCACGTTGATCTTGTCGGTGCTCACCTTGTCGGGGCACACGAAGATGCACTTGTACCCCTTCTGCTGGGCGACGATGGCCAGCCCCACACCGGTGTTCCCACTGGTCGGCTCGACGATCGTGCCGCCCGGCTTCAGCTCCCCGCTCTGCTCGGCGGCCTCGATCATGCGCAGGGCGATGCGGTCCTTCACGGATCCGCCCGGGTTGAAGTACTCCACCTTGGCCAGGACGGTCGCCTGGATGCCCTTGGTCACGTTGTTGAGCCTCACCAGCGGGGTGTTGCCGACGAGGCTGATCATCGAGTCGTGGAATCGCACCGTTGTCTCCGGTCGCTTTCATAAAAAACAGTGGTCGTGGTGGTTCCGCCAGCCTACGGCCCCGGGGTGACGGGGAACGGTCGTTCACTCCGGGTGGAGATTGGCGCACCGTCTGTACGGGGCAAGGAGTGTGTACGGCTACGAGGAGGTGGCGGCGACGCATGACGAGCATGTCGAGGGCGAGGGTGGCCCGGCGGATCGCGGCCGGAGCGGCGTACGGCGGCGGTGGGGCCGGACTGGTCGGGGCGGCGGCCGTGGGGCTGGTGCTGGCGGAGCTGCGGCTGGCCCGGCGCCATGTGGGCAACGGCGGCGCGGACCGGGTACCGCTGGCCGAGGGCGTGTACGGGCACGCGTACGACATCCCCGGTGAGCCGCCTCTCCGGCTGGCGATGCTCGGGGACTCCACGGCCGCGGGGCAGGGCGTGCACCGGGCGGGCCAGACCCCGGGGGCGCTGCTGGCGTCGGGGCTGGCGGCCGTGGCGGAGAGACCGGTGGAGCTGCGCAACGTCGCCCTGCCGGGAGCCCGGTCCGACGACCTGGACCGTCAGGTGGCACTGGTGCTGGCGTCGTCGCCGCCCCCCGACATCTGCGTGATCATGATCGGGGCGAACGACGTGACGCACCGCATGCCGCCGACACGGTCGGTACGGCACCTGTCGGCGGCGGTACGGCGGCTGCGTACGGCCGGCGCGGAGGTGGTGGTCGGCACGTGCCCGGACCTGGGCACCATCGAGCCGGTGCAGCAGCCGCTGCGGTGGCTGGCGCGGCGGGCGTCGAGGCAGCTGGCGGCGGCCCAGACGATCGGGGCGGTGGAACAGGGCGGGCGCACGGTCTCGCTCGGGGATCTGCTGGGCCCGGAGTTCGAGGCGAATCCGCGGGAGCTGTTCGGGCCGGACAACTACCACCCCTCGGCGGAGGGGTACGCGACGGCGGCCATGGCCGTCCTGCCGACGGTGTGCGCGGCGCTCGGACTGTGGCCGGCGGCGGAGGACCGGCCGGACGTGTCGCGCCGCGAGGGGTTCCTGCCGGTCGCCCGCGCGGCGGCGGAGGCCGCGTCGGAGGCCGGCACGGAGGTCACGGCGGCGATGCCGACGGGACCCCGGGGGCCGTGGGCGCTGCTCAAGCGGAGGCGGCGGCGCCGGGTACAGGAGGCCGAGCCCGCCCGTCCGTCGGTGTGACGCGCCGCGAGGCTCGGCCGCGGACGGCCGCCCCGGACTCCGGCCCGGGGCGGAACGCGGGGCGTGGCGTCGGGGCCTGACGTCGGGGCCTGCTGCCCGGGCGGTACGCGGACGCCGAAGGCCGGGGCCGAGTGCCCGTGGGCCCTACGCGGACTCCGAAGGGCCGCCGGGGCCGTACGGGGACGCCGAAGGCCGGGGCCGAGCGCACGGGGGGGGCCGAACGCGGACGCCGAAGGCCGGGGCCGAGCGCACGGGGCCGAACGCGGGCGCCGAAGGGCCGCCGGGGCCCTGCGCGGACGCCGAAGGCCGAAGCCGAGCGCACGGGGCCCCGTACGCGGACGCCGAAGGCCGGGGCCGTGCGCTCGGGGTTCTGCCCCGACGTCGAAGGCCGGAGCGTGAGCGCCGCTCCGAACCTCAGGCAAGCAAGCGCTTAGTAAATTGCGGTCAGTGTCACATCACGAGACCAGTGACCCGGGCCATACGTACGGGTAACTTCCCAACCGGCCCTGCCCACTCCGTCCTCTGGAGCCGTGATGCCCGAAGCCGTCATCGTCTCGACCGCCCGTTCCCCCATCGGCCGCGCCGTCAAGGGATCCCTCAAGGACCTGCGCCCCGACGACCTGACGGCCACGATCATCCAGGCCGCCCTCGCCAAGGTTCCCGAGCTGGACCCGAAGGACATCGACGACCTGATGCTCGGCTGCGGCCTGCCCGGCGGCGAGCAGGGTCACAACCTCGGCCGGATCGTCGCCGTGCAGATGGGCATGGACCACCTGCCGGGCTGCACGATCACCCGCTACTGCTCCTCGTCCCTGCAGACCTCCCGCATGGCGCTGCACGCCATCAAGGCCGGCGAGGGCGACGTCTTCATCTCGGCCGGCGTCGAGACGGTCTCCCGTTTCGCCAAGGGCAGCTCCGACGGGCTCCCGGACACGCACAACCCGCTGTTCGCCGAGGCAGAGGCCCGGACCGTGGCCGTCGCCGAGTCCGAGGGCTCCACCTGGCACGACCCGCGCGAGGACGGCCTGCTGCCCGACCCGTACATCGCGATGGGCCAGACCGCCGAGAACCTGGCCCGCGCCAAGGGCATCACCCGCCAGGAGATGGACGAGTTCGGCGTCCGCTCGCAGAACCTCGCCGAGGAAGCCGTCAAGAACGGCTTCTGGGAGCGCGAGATCACCCCGGTGACCCTGCCCGACGGCACGGTGGTCAGCAAGGACGACGGCCCCCGCGCCGGCGTCACCCTGGAGGGCGTCCAGGGGCTCAAGCCGGTCTTCCGCCCGGACGGCCTGGTCACCGCCGCCAACTGCTGCCCGCTCAACGACGGTGCCGCGGCCGTCGTCATCATGTCCGACACCAAGGCCCGCGAGCTGGGCCTGACCCCGCTCGCCCGCATCGTCTCCACCGGTGTCTCCGGCCTCTCCCCCGAGATCATGGGCCTCGGCCCGGTCGAGGCGAGCAAGCAGGCGCTGCGGCGGGCCGGTCTGACCGTCGGCGACATCGACCTGGTCGAGATCAACGAGGCCTTCGCCGCCCAGGTCATCCCCTCCTACCGCGAGCTCGGCATCGACCTCGACAGGCTCAACGTCAACGGCGGCGCCATCGCCGTCGGCCACCCCTTCGGCATGACCGGCGCGCGGATCACCGGCACGCTCATCAATTCGCTGCAGTGGCACGACAAGCAGTTCGGCCTGGAGACGATGTGCGTCGGCGGCGGCCAGGGCATGGCCATGGTCATCGAGCGCCTCAGCTGATCCACCGTCCGTAGCGATTCGGCCACGTTGTGTCGGACCAGGGCCCAGGACCCGGGCACCCCCCGGGTCCTGGGCCTTTCCGTGATCCAATCTCCCCCATGATGTGACCTATCTCCCTCTCCGGAGGGAGTGCGCAGGTCAGAGCAGTTCCAGCGGAAACCGCACGACCAAAGACCTGTCCGTTTCGTGACGTTACGCACTGACAGCTGGTTAGTCCGCCCTTCAAGCTGATGTAGGAAGTCGGGGGTCGACTTTGAACCGGGAGTACGTCAGTGAGCGCCATGCCGATCGCTTTGCTGCTCACCACGGCCGCCACGGGCGCCGTGGGCGTCGCCGTCCTGCGCACCGTCCTGAAGCTGCGCCGCCAGATCGCCGAGCTGCACGCCCAGCTCGCCGAGAACCACGCCGCCGCCACGCGCGCCCTGCTGCCGAACGCCCGCAGTCACGCGGAGGCCGAGCAGATACGCGCCGCCGTGGCCGAGGCGCTGGCGGAGGAGCGGGAGCGGGAGCTGGCCGAGGCGCGTGCCTTCTGGGCCGCGCAGGAGGCCCGTGACGCCTCCGACGCGCCGTCGCTGCTCGGCCTGCCGGACACCGACCTGTTCCTGCCCCGGCAGTCCGACTTCGCCGGCCTGGAGCCGGTGTCCGAGCCGACCGCCGACGCCGACGAGTTCTCCGGGGAGTCCCCGGAGCTGGCCGCGGCCCGCCGCCGCCATCCTTCCCATCCGGACTTCGTCCCGGTGCAGTCGCCCGTAAACGATCACGAGCGCACGGTGTCCTCGCTGGAGCAGCTGGCCGCCGGACGCGTGGAGCTGTCCGACGTCCGCCCGGGCCCGCTCGGCACCCTCGACGTGTACGTCTTCGCCGACGGCACCACGCTGTGCATGACGCCGGGCCATCGCGAGACGGCGGAGCGGCTGGCCTCGGCCCTGAAGGCGGGCGACATGCCGTACCTGCTCGGCGGCTCGGGCATCTCCGGCGCCTACACCCTCACGTTCGCGTGCGGCGAGGACACGGTCTACATCCTGGCCGACCGGGTCATCGCGTCCCTCTGAGCCACATCCGGGCGCCCCTCACAGTCACACCCGGGCGCCCCCGCCGAGTCACACCCCGGCGCGCTGCCGCGCCTCCTCCACCCGGCGCACCGCCTCGGCCACCTCGCCCTCGTCGCGCAGTACCAGCGCCAAGTCGTGCGCGGCGACGAGGATTTGGTCGGCGGCCGCGAACATCCCCGCGTCGGGCATCTCCCGGGGGTCGCTCCCCGGCTCCTCCACGCGCTGCGCCCAGCGGGCGAACTCCCGGGCCAGCGCCAGCGCCTCGGCCGCCGCGCTGCGCTGCAGCCGGCTCTGCGGTGCCGCCCGCAGCCGGTCGGCGAAGTGATCCACTGCTTGGGTCAGGGGCGTCGTATCAACCACGCGCCGAGCGTAACGTGCCGCACTGTTGCCAATACGCGAACGCTCAGGCACGGTGACGTGAAGGACCGGCTTACATCCCCTTTGCGTTCGGAGGCGCCGATGTCCCAAGTCTTCTCCGAGGAGACCCATCGCAATCTGCTCGCCCGCATCCCGCACTGCACCGGTCGTGAAGTCTCCGACTGGTTGCGCACCGTCGAAGAAGGCCCCGCTCTCTTCCGCTTCGAGGAAAAGGTCAGCTGGCTCCGGCACGAGTACGACCTGGCGTACGGCCACGCCAAGGCGCTCGTCCACGAGTACGACCTGAGGAGGGCGGCGCGCAAGCTGCTCTGAACGCCGAAGGGCCCCGGGCGGATCGCCCGGGGCCCTGGGTACGACCGGCGAACGCGCTAGTCGTTGCTGCTGAAGATCGCCACCAGGCGCAGCATCTCCACGTAGATCCACACCAGGGTCAGCGTGAGGCCGAACGCGGCGAGCCAGGACTCGTTGCGCGGGGCGCCGTAGGCGATGCCGTCCTCGATCTGCTTGAAGTCGAGGGTCAGGAAGAACGCGCCGAGCAGGATCGCGAAGATGCCGACGAGCGCGCCGAGCGGGCCGAAGCTGCGCAGACCGCCGCCGTCGGCGACGCCGAACACGACCAGCAGCAGGTTGACCGCCATGACGACCACGAAGGCCATCGCGATGGCGAGACCGATGCGGGCGTAGCGGGCGGTGACGCGGATCCAGCCCGCCTTGTAGACCAGCAGGGTCGCGCCGGAGACCGCCATGGTGCCGAGCACCGCCTGGAACGGCGCGCCGCTCCACCGGCTGTTGTACATCTCGCTGATGACTCCGAGGAAGACGCCCTCGAAGGCGGCGTACCCGAGGATCAGCGCGGGCGACGGGGTGCGCTTGAAGCTCTGGACCATGGCCAGGACGAACGCGATCAGCGCGGAACCGACGGCGAGGCCGTAGCTGGTCGTCGAGACCGGCAGCAGCGCCCAGGCGAGGGCGGCGCCGACGGCGACCGTGCCGAGTGTGATGGCCGAGCGCATGACGACGTCGTCCATCGTCATCCGGTCGGTGGTGACGGGGGCCTGCGGCGGGGCACCCGCCTGCACGCCCTGCTGGGCGTACGGGTTCTGCGCGTACGGGTTCTGCGCGTAGGGGTTGCCCTGTGCGTACCCGGCCTGCGGTGCGGTGTTGAAACCGGCGTAGCCGTTGTCGCGGCTGAACCCCCGTCGCGAGAAGACCGGGTTACTGCTCCTCATTTCACTCCTCCATGGCCACCCTGCGTGGCCTTGGCTCAAGAGTAATGGATTGGCAAAGGATCGTCCGTACTACTTGAGGAGGATCTTTCCCTCGCCGTGCTCGGCAACACGCTACGCGGGCGGGTGATTCCCGGCCACGGTGATCCGCACTCCGTGACGAATCCGAAGCACTGCGCGGTACGGCTACCCCAGCGGGAAGCCCGTGTACGCCTCCGCCAGGTCGGTCGCGGCGGCCCGGGAGGAGGCGATGCGTTCCAGCCGCGCCCGCTGGAGCCGGGCGTCGAAGGCGGTGGCGTCCGGGGCGGCGTGCAGCAGGGTCGTCATGTCGTAGGAGAACCGCTCGGCCTGCCAGACCCGGCGCAGACAGGTGGCCGAGTAGCCGTCGAGCAGGTCCGGGGAGCCGGTGGCCCGCTCGTGGACCAGGGCCCGGGCGAAGGTGACGACGTCGCCGACGGCGAGGTTCAGCCCCTTGGCCCCGGTGGGCGGCACGATGTGGGCGGCGTCCCCGGCGAGGAAGAGCCGGCCGTGCCGCATCGGCTCGTGCACGAAGGAGCGCATGGGCGTGACCGACTTCTGGGTGAGGGGGCCGCGCCGCAGCCTCCAGCCGTCCCCGGTCTCGAAGCGTCGCTCCAGCTCGTCCCAGATCTCCTCGTCGCCCCACTCCCCGGCGTCCGCCCGGGCGGGCACCTGGAGGTAGAGGCGGGAGACGGACGGGGACCGCATGGAGAGCAGGGCGAAGCCGCGCTCGTGGCGGGCGTAGACGAGTTCGTCGTGGGAGGGGGCGACGTCGGCGAGGACGCCCAGCCAGGCGTAGGGGTAGGACCGCTCGAACACGCGGGACAGGGCGGCGGGGAAGGCCCTGCGCGCCACGCCCCAGAAGCCGTCGCAGCCGACGACGTAGTCGCACTCGAGCATGTCCTCGCGGCCCTGGTACCGGAACGGGACGCGGGGCCGGTCGCCGTCGGCACCCTCCACCGCCAGGGCCTCCGCCTCGAACAGGAGCGGTCCGCCCTCCCGCGTCTGCAGGGCGATGAGGTCCTTGCAGACCTCGGTCTGGGCGTAGACGGTCACGGACCGGCCGCCGGTGAGGGCGGGGAAGTCGACGCGGTGGCGGCGCCGGTCGAAGCGCAGCTCGATGCCGTCGTGCCGCAGCCCCTCCCGGTCCATCCGCTCCCCGGCCCCGGCGGAGCGCAGCACGTCGGCCGTGCCCTGCTCCAGGATCCCGGCACGCTGGCGCTGTTCGACGTAGGCGCGGTCGCGGCCCTCCAGGACGACCGAATCCACCCCGGCGCGGTGCAGCAGCCGTGCGAGCAGCAGCCCGGCGGGCCCCGCTCCGATGATCCCGACGGTGGTGCGCATCGGCCGTCCCCTCTCTCCGCACGTCCCGTTCGCCTGGTGAAATTTCCTTCACTGGGCTGCCGCCCTGAGTCTCCGGCCGTACCCGCACCGGTGTCAACGGCCGATCCCGTGCGGACGGGTGCCGTGCCGTGTGCCGTCCGGCCGAAGTCGCCGATCGGCTCGGCCGCCCACGTCCCGCACGGGGAACGCCACTGCCGTTCGCGCCGCCTGGCGTGAACAAGTCATCCGACGGCCCGCCGCCGTCGGGCCTTCCTGGGCCGGTCCACGCCGTCGCGCTGCGGTTGCCGCCGCCCCGCCCACCTCGTTAGCTGGAACGAGGGGCGAGGCCCATCGAGCGACAAGGCTCATGGAGCGGCGAGGAGCGGCGATGATCACGCAAGAGCAGATCGAGCGAATCCTGCGGCTGAGAGGCGACGGACTCCCACTGGTGTCCCTGTACGTACCGGTGAACCCCGGCAGGCCCGACCGCCGCGAATTCGACAGCCGCGTATCGAGCCTGCTGAACCGCATCCGGCCGCTCGCGGAGGACGGTTCGGCCGAGCACGCCGTGCGGCTCTCGCTCCGCGAGGACATCGCGAGGATCGAGAAGACACTGAGCGAGGAGCCCCTCCGGCCGGGAGCCGTCGCGGTCTTCTCCTGCGCCGGCCGCGACGTCTACGAACAGGTGTGGCTGCCCCGCAGGACGCGCGACAACATCGTGGTGGACGCCGATCCCTATGTCCGGCCCCTCCTGGGTGTGCTCGACGAGTACTACCGCACCTGCGCCGTCGTCGTCGACAAGAGCGTGGGCCAGGTCTGGGAGTACTACCTCGACGAGGTCCGCGAGATCGAGATGATCCGTGACCGCGTGCAGAACAAACACGCCTACTCCGACGCGTACGCCGAGCCCCGCGTCCGCAACAAGGCGGACGAGCTGAGCAAGAAGCACTACCGGCGGCTGGTCGGCGAGCTCAGGCGACTGTTCGCGAGCGGGGGCTACGACCTGCTCGTCGTCGGCGGTCAGGCGCACGAGGTGTCGGTCTTCGTCGACTTCCTGACGCGTGAGCTGACGGACCGCCTCGCCGGCACCTTCAGCGTCGACCGGGAGACCGCGACGTCCGAGGACATCCGGCAGAAGGTGCGGGAACTCGTCGCCGACCACGCCGGGAAGGAGCAGCGGCGGCTGGTCGGCGAGATCCTCGAGGCCAAGGCCGCCGGCCGACCCGCCGCCGTCGGGGTGGACGAGACGCTGTGGGCGGCGTCCGTGGCCGCGGTCCGGACCCTGGCGGTGGACGGGCAGGCCGTCGTACCGGGCTTCGTGTGCGACCGGGACGGGCTGCTGACGCGCTCGGGGAAGACCTGCCCGCTCTGCGGGGAGCCGCTGCGCGAGGTGCCCGAGGTGATCGACGAGCTGGCCGAGACGGTCATCGACGACGGGGGCGAGGTGCGGCACGTGGACACGGAGACGGAACTGCGCACGCACCAGGCCGGAGCCCTGCTGCGGTTCGAGCTCCCCCCGCAGCCGGACTCCGCGCAATAACCGGGCCGGCCCCCTTGACTAGGCCGCATACCGGAGCAATCGTTACAAACAGGACCGGTCAACCGCGACAGGGTTCCTCTGCGGAACACCATGTCGGGCACCGGCCAGGTCCCCGGCGATTTCTGAGAGATGCGAAAGTGTTGATCGGGACTTTCCGGGGACCGCCCGTGCCCACGGGCGCCTCCACGGCGATTCCGCGGGGATGCGCGCCGTGGGGGTGGACCGGCGACGGCGTCCCCGCCGTGTTCCCACTCCCGGCCGAGCCGCACGCGGGCACACGGCGTGCGCGCTGATCACTGGCTGTGGGCGACGTGGTGCCCGGAGCCGGACTCGAACCGGCACGCCCGCGAAGGGGCAGCGAGGTTTAAGCTCGCCGTGTCTGCATTCCACCATCCGGGCAGGCCATGGGCTCCGCATCGAGGTCCCGAGCCTATCGGGAGGCACCCTCCGAACAGCCGAACGGCGGATCCATGTTGTCTTATTCTATTGACGTCTGAGGGTGCATCAGCCCGCGGTACAGGCCATCCGCACATGCCAACAGCGTGACGTGAGCCGGCCGCGGCCGCACGCGAAATGACGGAATTTCACCTGCCGAACGAGGGCGCACCACCTGTTCTGCGCACTCGCCGGCGTCAGGGTCACCCCTCCTCCCCAGGTATGACACGGGCCCGCTCCGTCCGACCGGAGTCGCCCCCCGGAACCGGAACAGCGACTGACTCCACGGGCGCTCGCGGCCGGGACGATGGATCGGTCCCCACGAACCGACGTCGTCCCGACAGGAGCACTCCCCCGTGACCACCACCCCCACCGCCGGCCGGGCCACCCCCGTGGCCGCACGCGCCACGGAACTGTCGAAGATCTACGGGCAGGGTGAGACCCGGGTGGTCGCCCTGGACCGGGTCTCCGTCGACTTCCGGCAGGCCGAGTTCACCGCGATCATGGGCCCGTCCGGCTCCGGCAAGTCCACCCTGATGCACTGCGTGGCCGGCCTGGACACCTTCTCCGAGGGGTCGGTGCGCATCGGCGACACCGAGCTGGGCAAGCTGAAGGACAAGCAGCTCACCAGGTTGCGCCGGGACAAGATCGGCTTCATCTTCCAGGCCTTCAACCTGCTGCCCACGCTGACCGCGCTGGAGAACATCACCCTGCCGATGGACATCGCCGGCCGGAAACCGGACAAGGCGTGGCTGGACCGGGTCATCCAGATGGTGGGGCTGTCCGGGCGGCTGAGCCACCGGCCCTCCCAGCTCTCCGGCGGCCAGCAGCAGCGCGTGGCCGTCGCCCGCGCCCTCGCCTCCAGGCCCCAGATCGTCTTCGGTGACGAGCCGACCGGAAACCTCGACTCGCGCTCCGGCGCCGAGGTGCTCGGCTTCCTGCGCAACTCGGTGCGGGAGATGGGCCAGACGGTGGTCATGGTGACCCACGACCCGGTCGCCGCCGCCTACGCGGACCGCGTGGTCTTCCTCGCGGACGGACGGATCGTCGACGAGATGTACGCGCCCACGGCCGACTCCGTCCTCGACCTCATGCGGAGCTTCCCGGGGAGCACCCCCCAGAACTCCGAGTTCGACGTGAAGGGCCGTGCCAGCTGATGTTCCGCACCGCCCTGCGCAACGTCCTCGCGCACAAGGCCAGGCTCCTGATGACCGTCCTCGCCGTCATGCTCGGCGTGGCCTTCGTCTCCGGGACGCTCGTCTTCACCAACACCATCTCCGACGCCTACCAGAAGAGTTCCGCCAAGGGCTTCGACCACGTCGACGTCGCCGTACGGGCCGAGTACCAGGACTCCCGCGGCGACAAGGTCGGCAAGACCCCCGAACTGACCCGCGCACTGCTGGACAAGGCCGGGAAGGTCCCGGGCGCCGCCTCCGCGACCGGGGTCGTCGGCGGCTTCACCGCCGTCGCCGACCGGGACGGCAAGCTGGTCGGCGGCGACTGGCAGTCCGCGGGCGGCAACTACTGGGGCACCCGGGACGCCCGCTACCCGCTGGTCAGCGGGCACGCCCCGCACGGCGAGGACGAGGTGCTGCTCGACTCCAGGACCGCCGAGCGCGCCGGCTACAAGGTCGGCGACACCGTGCGGCTCTCGGTCGACGGTCCCGTCCTCACCCCGACCGTCGCCGGCATCTTCACCACCGACGACGGGAACGTGGCGGCGGGCGGCAGCCTGGCCCTGTTCGACACCCCGACCGCGCAGAAGCTGTTCGGCAAGAAGGGCGCGTACGACGAGATCGACGTGCGGGCCGCCGCCGGTACCGGCCAGTCGGCGCTCAAGGCCGAGCTGGACAAGGCCCTGCCCGCGCACCTGGTGGAGACCACCACGGGCCGGCAACTCGCCGACGACCAGGCGCGGTCCATCTCCGCGTCGATGAGCGGCCTGAAGCAGACCCTGCTGGTGTTCGCCGGTATCGCGCTGTTCGTCGGCACGTTCATCATCGCCAACACCTTCACCATGCTGGTCGCCCAGCGCACCAGGGAACTCGCCCTGATGCGAGCGGTCGGCGCCTCCCGCCGCCAGGTCACCCGCTCGGTGCTCATCGAGGCGTTCGCGGTCGGCGCGGTCGCCGGTGTGACCGGTCTGGCCGCCGGTGTCGGCATCGGCGCCGGTCTGCGCGCGCTGCTGGGCTCCTTCGGCGCGAGCATGCCCGACGGGCCCCTGGTGATCAGCCCGGGCACCGTGGCGACGGCCCTCGCGGTGGGCGTCTGCATCACCGTGCTGGCCGCCTGGCTGCCCGGCCGCCGGGCCGCGAAGATCCCCCCGGTCGCGGCCATGAGCAGCGTGCACGCCAAGGCCACCACCAAGTCGCTGGTGCTGCGCAACACGCTGGGCGCGCTGTTCGCCGCGGCCGGTGTCGCGGTGGTCCTCACGGCCACCACCATGGACGCCGACACCGGCCAGGGCACGATGGCCCTCGGCGCCGTCCTGCTGATCGTCGGTGTCTTCGTGCTGACCCCGCTGCTGTCCCGCCCGCTGATCGCGGCCGGCGCGCCGGTGCTCCGCCTGTTCGGCGTCTCGGGCAAGCTGGCCCGCCAGAACTCGGTGCGCAACCCGCGCCGTACGGCGGCCACCGCCTCCGCGCTGATGATCGGCCTCACCCTGATCACCGGCATGACGGTGATGGCGGGCAGCCTGCAGACGGCGATCGACAAGATGGCCAGTTCGGCGGTCCGCGCGGACTACGTCGTCTCGATGGCCAACGGCAGCTCGCTCTCGCCGGACGTGGCGGCCAGGATCGCGGCCGCCGACGGCGTCACCGAGAGCAGCCCGCTGCGCAACGCCGAGTCCCGGATCGACGGCAAGACCGAGTTCCTGACCGGCGTCGACGGCGCCTCGATCGGCAAGCTGACGGACCTGAAGGTGGACGACGGCTCCTTCACCGTGGGCGGCACCCGCGCCGTCGTGGACGAGGACCGGGCGAAGGAGTACGGCTGGAAGGCCGGTTCCCGGTTCACCGTCCACTTCGAGGACGGCAGGGCGCGCGAGCTGACGGTCGCCGGGGTCTACGAGGGCAACGACATGATCAACGGGATCATGCTCGACAACAAGGTCCTCACCCCGCACCTGAGCGACCCGTCCGACATGCGGGTCATGGTCAAGACGGCGGACGGCGCCACGGCCGCGGCCAAGGACAAGCTGGTGAAGGCCCTCGGCGTCAACCCGGCCATCAAGATCCAGGACAAGCGGGACATCTCCAACGAGATCGCCAAGATGTTCACGCTGATGCTGAACATGGTCTACGGCCTGCTCGGCATGGCGGTGATCGTCGCGGTCCTCGGTGTCATCAACACGCTGGCGATGTCGGTCTTCGAGCGCTCCCAGGAGATCGGCATGCTCCGCGCGGTCGGCCTGGACCGCAAGGCGGTCAAGCGGATGGTGCGCCTGGAGTCCCTGGTGATCTCCCTGTTCGGCGGCGTGCTCGGGATCGGTCTGGGCGTGTTCTTCGGCTGGGCGGCCGGTCAGCTGCTGGGCACGAAGCTGCCGACCTACGAACTGGTCCTGCCCTGGGGCCGGATGGCCGTCTTCCTGCTGCTGGCGGGTGCGGTCGGCGTGCTGGCCGCCCTGTGGCCGGCCCGGCGGGCGGCCCGGCTGAACATGCTGGCGGCCATCAAGGCCGAGTAGCCGGGCAGCGCTGCGGCGCCGGGCCCCGCTCCGATCCCACGGAGCGGGGCCCGTGCCGTGTCAGCCGTGCCAGACGCGGGGACGCGGCGGCAGACCCGACCCGCCGGACTCCGGGGTGCGGATCGCCAGGACCTGGTTGACGCCGATGCGGTTGCGTTCGAAGGCGAGCGCGCAGGCGGCCATGTACAGCTGCCAGACGCGGGTGCGGCCGGGACCGGCGAGCCGGACCGCGCGGTGCCGGCCGGCCTCCAGGTTGAGCACCCACCGGCGCAGGGTGCGGGCGTAGTGCTCGCGGAGCGACTCCACGTCCCGCACCTCGAAGCCGGCGCGCTCCAGCTGGGTGACGGTGGTGCCGAGCGGGGCGAGTTCGCCGTCGGGGAAGACGTAGGCGTCGATGAACGGATCCACCTCGTACGCCGACTCGTCCCGCTGCGGGCGGCGGGCGATCTGGTGGTTGAGCAGCCGCCCGCCGGGCGCCAGCAGCGCGTACAGCTGGCGCGCGTACTCCAGATAGCGCTCGGCGCCGACGTGTTCGGCCATGCCGATGGAGGAGATCGCGTCGAAGGGCCCGTCCACGACGTCCCGGTAGTCCTGGACGCGGATCTCCACCCGGTCGGTGAGGCCCTCGTCGGCGACGCGCTTACGGGCGTAGGCGGCCTGTTCCTGGGAGAGGGTGACCCCGACGACGTGCACGCCGTGCTCGCGGGCCGCGTGGATGGCCATGGAGCCCCAGCCGCAGCCGACGTCGAGCAGCCGCATACCCGCCGTCAGGCCGAGCTTGGCGCAGACGAGTTCGAGCTTGTCGCGCTGGGCGGTCTCCAGGGTGCCGCCGTCCTCCCAGTAGGCGCACGAGTACACCATGGAGGGGCCGAGGACGATCTCGTAGAAGTCGTTCCCGACGTCGTAGTGGTGGCTGATGGCCCGCTTGTCGGTGCGCCGGGTGTGCAGCCGCCGGCGGGATCTGCGGATCTCCTCCCGGGGCGGCGCGGGCGGGACGGGGGGTCCGGCGAGCTTCAGCAGCTCGCGGGCGGCGGCGCGTACCTCCGGGTCGCGCACCGCCTGCATCAGGGTGCGGGCGTCCTCTCCGCGCTCCCACACCAGCCCGGCCATCATCTCCAGCGCGGTGTAGAGGTCGCCCTCGATGTCGAGGTCCCCGGCCACCCAGGCACGGGCCAGGCCCAGCTCCCCGGGTTTGAACAACATGCGGCGCAGTGCCCGGCGGTTGCGGATGACGAGTGCCGGCGCGTCCGGCGGTCCGTCCAGGGACCCGTCCCACGCGCGCACCCGCATGGGCAACGGCGTTCCCAGCACCTGCTCGGCAAGACTCCTCAGCCGCGACGCGGCGTCGGCCATGGCGCACACCTCCAAGACGACGATCCCGGATGTCCGTTCACCACGTAAACACCGCGCGGCGCTCCGCGCAGTCCCGCAAAGGAGTTACGACTGGGCAAAATAGCTGTATGGGGCACGTACATTGGCGCCCGCAGTGACGCCGAAGGACCTCCCGCACCACGGATGGCGGGAGGTCCTTCGGGTGACTCACCGGCCGGTCAACGGCCGGTGGTCGGATGCTGCCGTCGGGGCGTCAGGAGGCCTTGGCCTTCTCCTCGGTCTTCGCGGCGGCGACCGGGGCGGGCTTGGCGGCCTCGTAGAACTCCTCGCGCGGGTTCTCCATGGCGCCCAGGGAGACGACCTCGCGCTTGAGGAACATGCCGAGGGTCCAGTCGGCGAAGACACGGATCTTGCGGTTGAAGGTCGGCATCGCCATGCCGTGGTAGCCACGGTGCATGTACCAGGCGAGGCGGCCCTTGAGCTTGATCTTGACCTTGCCCATGACGATCATCGCCACGCCCTTGTGCAGGCCGAGACCGGCGACCGCACCCTTGTTGGCGTGCTCGTACTCCTTCTGCGGGAAGCCCCGCATGCCGGAGATCACGTTGTCGCCGAGGGTGCGAGCCTGGCGCAGCGCGTGCTGGGCGTTGGGCGGGCACCAGGCGTTCTCGTTGCCCGCCTTGCGGCCGACGAGGTCCGGGACCTGTGCGTTGTCACCGGCGGCCCAGATGTAGTCCGTGCCCTTGACCTGGAGCGTGGGCTCGCAGTCGACGTGGCCGCGCAGACCGAGGGGCAGGCCGAAGCGGCTCAGCGCCGGGTTCGGCTTGACGCCGGCCGTCCACACGATCGTGCTGGAGTCGACCTCGAGCCCGTTCTTCAGCACGACGTGGCCGTCGACGCAGGAGTCCATGGAGGTGGAGAGGTAGATCTCCACGCCGCGGCTCTCCAGGTGCTCCTTGCCGTACTGGCCGAGCTTGGGACCGACCTCGGGGAGGATCTTGTCGGCGGCGTCGACCAGGATGAAGCGCATGTCCTCGCGGGACACGTTCTTGTAGTACTTGGCCGCGTCCCGGGCCATGTCCTCGACCTCGCCGATGGTCTCCGCGCCCGCGAAGCCACCGCCGATGAAGACGAAGGTGAGCGCCTTGCGGCGGATCTCCTCGTCGGTCGTGGAGTCGGCCTTGTCCAGCTGCTCCAGCACGTGGTTGCGCAGGCCGATGGACTCCTCGATGCCCTTCATGCCGATGCCCTGCTCGGCGAGGCCGGGGATCGGGAAGGTGCGGGAGACCGCGCCCATCGCGATGACCAGGTAGTCGAAGGGCAGCTCGTACGCCTCGCCCACGAGCGGGGCGATCGTGGCCACCTTGCGGTCCTGGTCGATGGTGGTGACCCGGCCGGTGAGGACCTCCGCCTTCGGCAGCACGCGTCGCAGCGGGACGACGACGTGCCGGGGGGAGATGTTGCCGGCGGCGGCTTCGGGGAGGAAGGGCTGGTAGGTCATGTACGACCGGGGGTCGACGACCGTGACGGTCGCCTCGCCGTAGCGCATCTTCTTGAGGATGCGCCGAGCTGCGTACAGGCCTACGTACCCACCGCCTACTACGAGGATCCTGGGACGCTCCGTGGTGCTCATGCCATCGAGTATCCACCCGCCTCGGGGGGGGTGCTCGTGCGCCCCTTCACAAGGTTCGAGGGGGCCTGTGCTAAACTCCGCGGCCCGCGTGACGCAGGTCATGAACGGGAGCGGGTGCCGCGGGGCGGTTCGACCCGTTGTCAAGGCCGTGTGAGCTGCCCATCCGAGCCGTCGAGGCCCTCTCGGGACCCCTCGGCGAGGAGCCTCGGACACCCTCCGGAAACACGCGCGCAATGCTCTTGTGAGGTGGCCCAGAAGGCCGTTCGCGCCCCGGAAGGGCCATCGGAGGCCCCGGGGACCCCCACGGGGACCCAATTCCTTGTGAAGAACTTCACGAAGTTTTCCGACGGCGTGTCATCGTGGCGCCCGGATGCCACCCGGAGGGCCGCTCACACGTTATCCAACCTGCTCACCAGAGGCTACTCGCCAGTAGCAAAGGGGCCGGAAAACACCCCTGAAGAGGCCGCCGGGGGCAGGCGCTCACCCGCCCCCGGCGGTTCCGTCACGGCGGTCCGCCGCTACGGGCGCGGCCCCGCGTCGCCGAGGCCGCCGCCGCGCGAGGCGCACAACGGGCCACCGGCTCCGCGAGGCGCGTTCCTGTCGCCCCGAGCCGTGGTCACGCCATCGACCACGCGATGCCGTCGAGGATGTCGTGCTCGCTCACCACGACCTCCGGGGCACCGATCCGCTCCATGATCGCGAGCAGTACGAGGGCGCCCGCGCCGATCACGTCGACCCGGCCCGGGTGCAGGGACGGGATCGCCGCGCGTTCGGCGTGCGTGGAACGCAGCAGCCGCTCGGTGATCTCGCGGACGTGGTCGTACGGGACACGGGAGTGGTGGATGCGCGCGGAGTCGTACTCCGGCAGCCCCTGGTCGATCGCGGACAGGGTGGTGACCGAGCCGGCGAGACCGACCAGCGTCCGCGCCTCGCGCAGCGGGACCGTCTGCTCGGCGAGGTCCAGGGCGGCCTCGATGTCGGCCCGCATGGCGGCGATCTGCTCCTCGGTGGGCGGGTCGCCGACCGCGCCCTCGTGCACCAGATGCCGTTCGGTCATCCGCACGCAGCCGACGTCCACGGACCGCGCGGCCCGCACGTGGTCGTCGCCGACGACGAATTCGGTGGAGCCGCCGCCGATGTCCACCACCAGGTAGGGCCGGGCGAGGTCCTGGCGGCCCGCCAGCTCCTTGGTGGCACCGGTGAAGGAGAACTCGGCCTCCTGGTCGCCGGTGATGACCTCCGGTTCCACCCCGAGGATGTCGAGCACGCCCCGCACGAAGTCGTCGCGGTTCTCGGCGTCACGGGAGGCGGAGGTGGCGACGAAGCGCACCTTCTCGGCGCCGTGCCGCTTGATGACCTCGGCGTACTCGCGGCAGGCGGCGAAGGTGCGCTGCAGCGCCTCGGGGGCGAGCCGGCCGGTGCGGTCGACGTCCTGGCCGAGCCGCACGATCGTCATCCGCCGGTCCAGGTCGACGAGTTCGCCCGTCGCCGGGTCGGCGTCGGCGACCAGCAGCCGGATGGAGTTCGTACCGCAGTCGACGGCGGCGACACGGGTCACTTCGCGTCCTCCCCGGTGGCGTCGGGCGTCACGCACGGCCCCTTGCTCCACCACTCCGGCAGCATCGCGATCGCCTCGTCACCGAGCGGGTTCACGCCCGGGCCCGCGGCCAGCGAGTGGGCCACCAGGACGTGCAGGCACTTGACCCGGTCCGGCATGCCGCCCGCGCTCGGGAAGCCCTGGAGGACCTCGATCTCGTCCCGGCGGCGGATGTAGTCCTCGTGCGCCGCCCGGTAGGCGGCGGCCAGGTCCGGGTCGGACTCCAGCCGCTCCGTCATCTCCTTCATGACGCCGTTCGCCTCCAGCGTGCCGATCGCCGAGGCGGCGCGCGGGCACGTCAGGTAGTACGTCGTCGGGAAGGGCGTGCCGTCGGGCAGCCGGGGCGCCGTCTCCACGACGTCCGGCCGGCCGCAGGGGCAGCGGTGCGCGATGGCCCTCAGACCCCGCGGCGGGCGGCCCAGCTGCTGCTTGAAGGCCGCGACGTCCGCGTCGGTGGGCTCGGTGCGCGGGGTGGGCGGCGGAGGCTTGTGCATGACTGCTCTTCGAAGACTTTCTGTGGGTTCACTGGTCGGAGGCGTCGGACTTGTCGACCCCGTCCCAGACGTTCGCGTACCAGGGCCGGTGGGCGGCCCCGACGTCGGCGCGGGACTGCTTGGCCGCGTCCGGGTCGACGACCACGTACCCCGTCTCGCCGGGCATCACGTAATGCAGCCGGTGCCGGATCTGCTGCTCGGCGTAGGAGTCGTCCTGCCAGCGTGCCTTGAGGTCCCGCAACTGCTCGACCCGCCGGCGCGCCTGCTCCTGCTGCCGCTGGACGTCGGCGATCTGCGACCGTTGCGACACGTACTGCCGCATCGGGTAGGCGAGCGCGACGACCAGCGAGCACAGCACGAGCGCGAGCAGCGCCGCGCGGCCGGTGAGCCGCGACCGGCGGGCCTGCCGCCTGGTCTGGGAGCGGTAGACCCGGGCCGCCGTCTGCTCACCGAGCACCCGCAGCCTGGTCGCGGTGGAGAACCGGTCACGGTCCTTCACGGCCATCTTCCCGCCTCCCGTTCACACACGCGCGTACGTCCCCGGACACGGTACGGGACCGGGTACGGGGACGTACGTACGACTGGCTAGGACGCGGCCGGTGAAGGCTCGGCCCTTGCCCTGCCCGATGGTCCGCGAGGCGGACGTGCGGGGTGGGCTCAGCCCTTGAAGCGGGGGAAGGCGCTGCGGCCGGCGTACACCGCGGCGTCGTCGAGGATCTCCTCGATGCGCAGCAGCTGGTTGTACTTGGCGACGCGGTCCGAGCGGGCCGGGGCGCCGGTCTTGATCTGGCCGCAGTTCACCGCGACGGCGAGGTCGGCGATGGTGACGTCCTCGGTCTCGCCGGAGCGGTGGGACATCATGCACTTGAAGCCGTTGCGCTGGGCCAGCTCGACGGCGTCCAGGGTCTCGGTCAGCGAACCGATCTGGTTGACCTTGACGAGCAGGGCGTTCGCGGCGCCCTCCTCGATGCCGCGGGCCAGGCGCTCCGGGTTGGTGACGAAGAGGTCGTCGCCGACGATCTGGACCTTGTCGCCCAGCTTGTCGGTGATGACCTTCCAGCCGGCCCAGTCGTCCTCGAACAGCGGGTCCTCGATGGAGACGAGCGGGTAGGCCGCCACGAGCTCCTCGTAGTACTCGGTCATCTCGGCGGCCGAGCGGGACTTGCCCTCGAACTCGTACTTGCCGTCCTTGTAGAACTCGGACGCGGCGACGTCGAGCGCGAGCGCGATCTGCTCACCGGGGACGTAACCGGCCTGCTTGATGGCCTCGACGATGAGGTCGAGGGCGGCGCGGTTGGACTCCAGGTTCGGGGCGAAGCCGCCCTCGTCGCCCAGGCCGGTGGACAGGCCCTTGGTCTTCAGCACCTTCTTGAGGGTGTGGTAGACCTCGGCGCCCCAGCGCAGGGCCTCGGAGAAGGACTCCGCGCCGATCGGGGCGATCATGAACTCCTGGATGTCCACGTTGGAGTCGGCGTGCGAGCCGCCGTTCAGGATGTTCATCATCGGAACGGGCAGCAGGTGCGCGTTCGGGCCGCCCAGGTAGCGGAACAGCGGCAGGTCGGACGCCTCGGAGGCGGCGTGGGCGACGGCCAGGGAGACGCCGAGGATGGCGTTGGCGCCGAGGGAGCCCTTGTTGTCGGTGGCGTCCAGGTCGAACATCGCCTGGTCGATCAGGCGCTGCTCGGTGGCGTCGTAGCCGACGAGCTCCGGGCCGATCTGCTCGATGACGGCGAGGACGGCCTTCTCGACACCCTTGCCGTGGTAGCGGTTGGGGTCACCGTCGCGGAGCTCGACGGCCTCGAAGGCGCCGGTGGAGGCGCCGGACGGGACGGCGGCACGACCCGTGCTGCCGTCGTCGAGGCCGACCTCGACCTCGACCGTGGGATTGCCTCGGGAGTCCAGGATTTCCCGGGCTACGACGACGTCGATGGACGGCACGAGCATCTCCTTCTTGGATGTGACGCTGGAAGCGCGGGGCCGGCTGCCTCGCGGCTTGGCCTCTGCGACTAGAGCCTAACCGCCCCCGGGGCGTCGGCCACCGACCGACCGTCCCGTGGACAGGGAGGGACACGCAGACGGTACCCATTGTTCACCGCCGGAACAAAGGGGTCCGGGTGAAGAACGGGGAAAGCGCGGGGGTCGGCGACGGGGAGACGAAAAAACCCCGCCCCGGCGCGTACGGGGGAACGCGCGCCGGGGCGGGGGGTCCGTGGGGACGGGGGTGACCCTCACCAGGCCTTCGGGATGCGAGCCGGGGAGGTGAGGGCGCCGTGCGGTGAGCGGCGGCCCGCTGTCACTTCAGGTGCAGCTGCTGGCCCGGGTAGATCAGGTCGGCGTCCTGGACGATGTCCTTGTTCAGCTCGAACAGCTTCTGCCAGCCGCCCTTGACGCCGTGCTTCTCGGCGATGGTGCCGAGGGTGTCGCCCTTGACGACCTTGTACTCGCCGTCGCCCTTCTTGACCTTCTTGCCGGTCGGGGTGGTGACGGTCTTCTTCGCGGCGGGGCGCTCGGCGGACCGGGAGGCGGCCTGGCCGTCGGTGGAGCGGGCGGTGGTGCCGGCCGACGAGGTGGTCTTCTGCGACGACGCGGTGCCGCCGGACGGGGCGGCCGGGGCCGAGCCGTTGTTGGGGGTGCTCGACAGGCCCGTGCCGCAGACCGGCCAGGCGCCCTTGCCCTGCGCGGCCAGGACCTTCTCGGCCACGGCGATCTGCTGCGCCTTGCCGGCCTTGTCGGCGGTGGCGGCGTACTGCGTGCCGCCGTAGGCCGCCCAGGTGGAGGCGGAGAACTGCAGGCCGCCGTAGTAGCCGTTGCCGGTGTTGATGGACCAGTTGCCGCCGGACTCGCACTGGGCGACCGAGTCCCACTCGGAGGTGGTGGCGGCGGAGGCGTTGCCGGCCGCCATCAGCGGGGCGGCGACGGCGGCGCCGGTGACACCGGCCAGCGCGACGGCGCGGACGGCCTTGGACGGACGACGGTGCTTGCCCTTGCCGGAAAACAGCATGGATCGATCCCCTCACCGACGCCTGCGAGGTGAGCTGTCGGGTTCGGGCCGGTTGAGTTGCCCGGCCGCACTCCCGCTTGCGCGGTGTGCGGCTTCACCCCCAGCCGGTGCCAGCTCAACTGCTGGTCCCGGCACTTACCTTGGGTCCCCCGCTCCTGCCTTCGGCGCTTGACGCGACGACTGTTCCCGGACGATCGCTGGCAGGATTCGGCGTTGCGACTGCCGGGGCTCGTGGTGACGAGCGGCCTCGACCGTAGACACGTGATCGAGGGAATTTCAAAGACGATCAGGGCTTCTGAGACTCATCCCACACTTTCACCAAACCGGACATCAGCGGCGAACCGGGACGTCAACTACGGCTGGTTTGCGTCCGTTTCGGGGTCGACTTCCAGGGTCTGACCGGCAGTGATGTTGTTCGGGTCGGCGCCGATGGCCTTCTTGTTCTCGGCGTAGAGCGCCCGCCATCCGCCGTCGACCGCAAGGGAGTCGGCGATGGAGGCGAGGGAGTCGCCCTCGCGGACGGTGTAGGTGCCCGGTTCGTGGGAGGCGTGCCGGCCCGACAAAGCGGTTTCCTGACCGTTTGTCACGCTTTCGTCCGCACTTCCGCCACGGTGACGCCCACCAGACGTGAGGGCGCCGGTGTCGACGAGGCTCCAGGAACCGGCGCTCTGCTGGTAATTGCCCGAGTTGTCGGTACCGGGAGTGGTCGCGGCCGAGCCGTCGCGCTGCTGCGGGTCTCCCGTGCCGGGCGAGGTGGACTTGTCGGACTTGGGTGCCTTGGTGCCGGTCGAGCCGGCGTCGGCCCCGGGGGTGGCACCGGTGTCCTTGCCCGGACCGGAGGCCGGCGCGCCGGGCGAGCCGGTGGAGGAGTCCGAGCCGGAGCCGGCTCCCGTGCCCGCGCCGGAGTCATTGCCCGGGTCCGAGGGCTGCGCATCCGGCAGACCGGACGATTCGGAACCGCCGGCCGATCCGGAGGAGCCGTGCGACCCACCGGAGCCACCGACCCCCGTGTCGACGTCCAGGGAGCCCGAGTTCGACGTCAGCCCGGACAGCAGGGCACAGGTGGCCCAGGGAGTGGTGCCCTTGCCGGCGAGGATCTTCTCGGCGACGGCGATCTGCTGCGAACGGCTGGCCTGGTCGGCGCTGTCCGCGTACTGGAGGCCGCCGTACTTGTCCCAGTCGTCCTGCGAGATCGCCAGGCCGCCGTAGTACCCGTTGCCGGTGTTCGCGCTCCAGGAGCCGCCGCTCTCGCACTCGGCCACCTTGTCCCACGTGGTGCCGTCGGCGGCGTTCGCGCTCGCGGCGCCGAGCAGCGGGATGGCGATGGCCGTGCCGGTCACTCCGGCCGCGACGAGGAGTGCCGGAGCCTGGCGGGGGCGACGGTGACGACCGTTCCCGGAGAGCATGCGGAAGCCTTTCGTGCGACAGCGGGGCCGGCGCGGCGGATGAAGCTCGTCGCCGCGCTGATGGGTGAACGTATAGGCAGACGATCACTTGTCACAAGTTCATGCCGCGCAGATCACGTGAAGATCACATTGTTGAAGAGCCGTCATATTCGCCGCCGCGGGGGTCGTCGCGGGCCGGGGTGAACTCCACGGGCAGGGTGCGCAGGCCCCGCATGATGAGGCCGCCGCGCCAGCGCAGCTCGGCCGGGTCCGCGCCGAGCCGCAGGTCCGGCAGGCGGGTGAGGAGGGTGGCCAGCGCGGTCTGGCCCTCCAGGCGCGCGAGCGGCGCACCGAGGCAGTAGTGGATGCCGTGGCCGTACCCGAGGTGCTGGTTGTCCCGGCGGGTGAGGTCCAGCACGTCCGGGTCGGCGAACCGCTCCGGATCCCGGTCGGCGGCGGCGAGCACGACGAGCACCGGGTCGCCCGGCGCGATGTGCTGCCCGCCGATGGTGAGCGGCTCGGTGGCGAACCGCCAGGTGGCCAGCTCCACCGGCCCGTCGAAGCGCAGCAGTTCCTCCACACCGCTGGCCAGCAGGTCCGTCTCTCCCCGGGCCAGGGACTCCTGCAGCCGGTGGCGCTGCTCGGGGTGGGTGAGCAGGGCGTAGGTGCCGTTGCCGATGAGGTTGACCGTCGTCTCGAAGCCGGCGAACAGCAGGATGAAGGCCATGGCGGCGGCCTCGTTCTCGGTGAGGTGCTCACCGTGGTCCGAGGCGCGGATGAGGGCGGAGATGAGGTCCTCGCCGGGCGCGGGCTCGGCGGGCAGCGCCTCGCGCTTCTTGTGGATCAGCTCGGCCAGATAACCGCGCATCTTCTTCACCGACCGGGCGACCCCGCCCCGGGGCCCGCCACCGTGCCGGATCATCATGCCCGCCCAGTCCCGGAAGTCGTCCTGGTCCTCGCGCGGGACGCCGAGCAGGTCGCAGATGGCGTAGATGGGCAGCGGAAAGGCGAACTCGTGGATGAGGTCGGCGGAACCGGTGCGCGCGAACCGGTCGATGAGGTGGTCGGCCAGCTCCTGCACACGGGGCGCGAACTCGGCGACCCGGCGGGGGGTGAACGCCTTGCTGACGAGCCTGCGCAGCCGGGTGTGGTCCGGCGGGTCGATGTTCAGCAGGTGCGTCATCAGCTCGGCCTTGCGCTCGCCGGGGATGCCGGTCTTGCCCTTGGCGTGCGCGGGCTCGTCGTGATGCGCCGGGTTCTTGCTCAGCCGCTGGTCGGCCAGGGCCTGCTTGGCATCGGCGTACCGGGTGACCAGCCAGGCCTCCACCCCGCTGGGCAACCGGGTCCGGTGCACGGGCGCGTGCTCGCGCAGCCAGGCGTAGGCGGGGTAGGGGTCGGTGGCGAACTCCCAGGTGAAGAGGTCGGGCGCGCGGTCCGGGTCGGACGGGAGGCGGGGCTGGTCGGTCACCCCTCGACGGTATCCGGCCGGCCGGACCACACCGCCGGCGCGTCCGGGGACGGTCGGTGCGGGGGTGCCTCCCGGGAGACCGGTGCTTCGGCTCGGGTGCCTCCCGGCGTACGCGCCGCCGGGATGCGGCGCCGACGCGTCCCGGCGCATTCGCCGTACCCCTCTTCCTCGCGGAGTGCGCCGGTGTTCGCCCCGTGTCTCCTGCGGGGCGTTCCCTCCGAGGCCGCGTCCGCGCTAGGCCTCCCCCGGGGCCGTCCCCTCCGTCGCCCGTATCGCGTCCCGGTAGGTGCGGGCCGCCGCTCTCAGTGCCGCCTCCGGGTCGACGCCGGCCGCTTCGGCGCGGACCGCGAGCGCCAGGAGTTCGTACCCCACGCCCTCCCCCTGCGGGAGGGGCACGTCCAGGTGTGCCGTGCGGGCGCGGGACGCGAGCTTGGCGGCCAGGGCCAGGCCGGGCTGGCCGAGGGGGACGCCCTCCGTGACCGAGGTGCGCCGCTTCTCCTCCGCCTTGGTGCGCAGCCAGTGCTCCTTGACGTCCTCGGGAGTCTCGGCCGTCTCGTCGCCGAACACGTGCGGGTGGCGGTGGATGAGCTTGGCGACGATGCCCCCGGCCACGTCGTCGACGGAGAAGGGCGCGTCCGGGTCCTCCTCGGCGATACGGGAGTGGAAGACGACCTGGAGCAGGACGTCGCCCAGTTCCTCGCGCAGTTCCTCGCGGTCGCCGGCCTCGATCGCCTCGACCAGTTCGTACGCCTCCTCGATGCCGTACTTGGCCAGGCCCTGGTGGGTCTGCCGGGAGGACCACGGGCATTCGGCGCGGATGCGGTCCATCACCTGGACCAGGTCCAGGAGGCGGGCACCGGGCAGGTCGTAGGAGGCGGGGAGCAGCTCCAGCTCCGGCATGGAGATCCGCCCGGAACCGGCCAGCCGGGCCAATCCGTCGGTGAGCGCGGGCTCGCCCTCCCCCGTCGCCACGACCACCACCGTGCGCCCGCCGGCGCAGGCGTCGACCAGCTCCTGCGCGGTGGGAGAGGTCTCCTGGAGGGCTATCCCCGCCTCGCGCAGATACGGCAGCTGCGGATGCGCGCCGTCCGCGCACAGCACCGCGTCGGCCTCGCGCAGGGCCTGCCAGGCGGGCCAGGACAGCAGGCCGGGAGCCACCCGGTGGCTGGTGGTGAGCAGGACGATGCGGCCGGGGTCGGGACCGGTGGGACCGCCGACGGCGGCTTCGGGGCTGCTGGATGCGTTCACGATCCGAACGTAACCCACCGCGGGACGGAGCGGATTTGGTTGTCCACAGGGACGAGTGACTCTTGTGATCGTATGACCGACAGGCCTCCGGTCCCAGCCCGACCGCCGGCCGTGCCCCGTCCCGGCCCCACCGCCGGCCGTGCCTCCAGCCGCGGCTTCCGCGCCGGGGGCCAGGGATGGCGCCATGTCGTCCAGGGCCCCTCTGCCCGGCCCGGCGCCACGGCCTCCCGCGCGCCGGGGCCGGAGTGGGCGTTATGCCGTCAGTGGCTGGTCGGCGGCCCTCGTGACCTCACGCACCCAGGGCGTCTTGGCGTCCACCCGGCTGCTCTTCTGCACGTCCCAGGAGCCGTAGCGCGGGTTGAGGTTCACGTGGAGTGCCGCGGAGGCCTTGGAAAGGGCCTTCCAGAAGGGTGGCTGGCTGGTGTCGGTGCCGAGCTTCGCCGCGAGCTTCTGCGCCTCCAGCTGCAGGCGCAGGTTGTCGTCGAGGCGCGCGGGTGCGATGCCGTACTTCTGCAGCCAGGCCGTCTCCAGCCCCTTGGCGCCGCCGACCTGCTGCTCCAGGCCCGCGCGCATCTGCTGGATCTCCTTGCGGGTGACCGAGACGCCCTCGTCCCGCGCGGCCCGGTGCAGCACCTGGTCGAGAACCATGTTGTGCAGGGTGTCGCGGGTGAGGCTGCCGGTGGAGGAGACGACCTGGTCGTACTGGGTGTCGTCCGACACCGCCGCCCGCTGGGCCTTGCGGACCTCGTTGACCCGGTTCTCCAGCTGGGAGACGGTGATGCGCTGTCCCCCGACCACCGCGGCCGCGCCCGGGTGCGCATCGTTTCCGCAGGCGGTGAGGACGGGTGCCGCGGCGGCGATCGCGGCGGTGAGGACGAGCGCGGTGCGACGGCGGCGGTGCAAGGAGACCTCCAAGGGAGCTTGTGCGGCGGTGCACAAAGTCTTGCGGTGATCGATGGTAGGCAGTGGGCAGGCTGCGGCCAACCCATTCGACCAACGATTCGCGCGCGCTTCGGGCACCGCCGTGTCCCCGGGAGGGGGGCCGCCCGTGTGTTCCGGTCAGCCGGTGATCGCCACCGGCCCGTCCCACGCGTCACGGTCGACGGTGATCGTGACGCCGTTGCGCGTCTCCTTGCTGTTGACCATGTACTGGTGGGCGCGGCTGTGGCCGGTGAACTGGGTGGCGCCCCACGGCCAGTCCGCGGTGGTGGTGTTCTGCTTGTCCCACAGCGCGTACCAGAGGTTGCCCGGCAGGTCCGTCTTGTCGGTGGCGGTGGCCACGGCCTTGGCGCTGGAGCTGCTGAAACCGTAGTAGCCGGCGCGGTACGTCTTGGCGTGCAGGCCCTTGTCGAACGCGCGCACATAGGCCAGCACGGCGTCGTTGCACGCCTTGTTCGTGGTGTCGTACGCCTCCATGTCCAGGTAGATCGCGCTGCCGGCCTTCATGCCGAGCGCGGAGGACTTGGCGACGGCGTCGGCGGAGTCGGAGGCACCGAGGGAGGCGGCGGTGGCGGCGGTCAGCTTCTCCGGGTTGGAGCCGGACTGGCAGGGCGGCTGGGCGCCGACGTAGATCGGGACGAGCTTCCAGCCCAGGGCGGTGACGCCCTTGACCCAGGTGGAGGTCAGGTTGGGCTGGGCGCAGCCGCGGTTCTTGCCGCCCACGTAGACGGCGGCCGCGCCGTAGAAGCCGGTGTGCCAGGCCTTCATCGCGGACTGGGAGGGCGCCGTGCAGGTGTCGAAGGCGCGGCCGGTGAACGTCTTCTGCGCGGGCCAGGCGGTGGCGGCCATGGACTGCTGCGCGGCGATCCCGCCCCCGGCGACGACGGCCGCTCCGGCCACCGCCCACGTGATGTATCTGCGCTTCTTGGACTGCCGATGGCCGGCCATGAACCCCACCCCTGATGTCTGTGCGATGTCGTCCGGTGTGCGCCGGGCCGCGTTTCCACGCCGCCTTCACGGTCTCGTCGAGCCGCGCCGTCCGGTGAAAACGAAGCGCACCGTATCCGGCCCCGCCTGTGCTTTCGGGAAAACCGGGCCCACGGAGTTCACAAGATCCTTCCAAGGGCCGGCCAAGTCTAGCCCCGGACCTGCCCCAGCCATTGCAGGGTGCGCCGGATCTCCACGGCCATCGGGTGGCCGGGACCGTGGACCCGCTCCACGTCCATCACCAGCCGTGCGAGCGCGTCGTGCGCGGCCGGCCGGTCGCCGAGGGCAAGCAGCAGATGGCCGATGCGCCGGCGGACCTCGTGGGCGAGTTGCGGGTCGCCGGAGACGTACTGGTTCTCGTAGTACGGCAGCAGCGCACGGTACTCGGCGAGTGCCGCCGCCGGTTCACCGAGCTGTTCCAGGCACTGCGCGGCCTCGTAGCGGAAGCGCAGGGACTGCGGGTCGGCCTGGCCGGCCTCGGCGGCGCGTTCGTCGGCGAGACGGCGCAGTTCGGGCAGCGCGCGCCGGTACTGGCCGTCGTCCATGAGCGTGGCCGCGTACTGCTTGCGCAGGGTGCGCACCACCGGGGAGTGCTCACCGTGCTGCTCGGCGGCCGCGGGCAGGATCGTGCCGAGGATGTCGACGGCCTGGGTGATACGGCCCTCGCCCAGCAGGCGCTTGACCTCGTCCACGGCAGCGGCCACATCGGGCTTGTCGGCCACCGGCGGCGCGGGCGCGACGGGAGCGGGCTGGGGTGCGGGGGTCCGCGCGCGGTCCGGCCAGGGGGCGTGAGGGCGCAGGAAGGGGCGCGTGGGGTCCAAAGGCGCCCCTGTGGGCATCCCGCGCGCCGGCAGAAGCAGCGCCAGGTCCTCGTACACCTCCTGCGCGGACGCCGGACGGTGCTGCGGGTCCTTGGCGAGCAGCCGCAGGACGAGGGTCTCGAGCGTCTCGGGGACCTCGGGGCGGATGCGGCGCACGGGCAGCGGGGGCTCGTACAGGTGCCGGTGCAGCACACCGAGCGCCGTGGAGCCCACGAACGGCACGTCCCCGCTCAGCAGTTCGTGCAACAGCACGCCCAGCGCGTACAGATCGGTGTACGGGCCGACCGCGCCGCCCATCGCCTGTTCCGGGGCCATGTAGGCGGGCGAGCCGATCGGCGAGCCGGTGTGGGTGAGGCGGGTGGTGTCGGTGTCCATGACGGAGGCCACGCCCAGGTCGAGGACGGTGACGGTGCCGTCCTGCTTCACCATGACGTTCCGCGGCTTGAGGTCGCGGTGCACGATCGGCACGGCGTGCACGGCGCTCAGCACGGCGCACAGTTGCGCGGCCACCGCGACCGCCCACTGCCACGGGTACGGAGTGTGTTCGGCGAGATGGTCGGAGAGGTCGGCGCCGTCCACGTACTGCATGACGAGGAAAAGCTCCTCGCCCTCCCTGCCCGCGTCGTGCACCGTGACCAGGCCCGGGTGGTCCACCTGCGCGGTCACCCGGCACTCGCGCACGAACCGGCGGCGCAGCTCGTCGGCCTCCTGGCCCGCCACCTTGTCCGGACGCAGGAGCTTCACCGCCACACGCCGGTCGAGCCGCTGGTCGTAGGCCGTCCAGACCTGGCCCATGCCGCCCTGTCCGATCAGCGTGGACAGTTCGTAGCGGCCGGCGACGACACGTCCCGTCGCCACGGTCACCTTCCGCCCTCGTGGCCGGCGTCCTGCCTGCCGTCGGGGCCGCCACCCGGCTCACCGTCGCGCCGGACGTCGTGCCGGCGCAGATAGTCGCTCAGCTCGTCCAGTTCGGCGCGCACCTGGTCGATCCGGGCGGGCGCCGGGCGCTGGGACGGCGGGGTGGGCAGCGGGGAGTGCGTGGGCGGCATGGGAGGCGGTGTGTGCGGGGCGGTGTGAGCCGTCGGGGCGGTGGACTGGTGGGGCACGCTCGGCGCGACGGGCGGGGTGGGGCCGGAGGGTGCGGTGTACGGGGTCGCGGGGCCGGGGTAGCCGTACGCCGGGGCCGACTGCTGTGCCGAGTAGGCCTGCTGCCGCATCATGAAGTGGCGTATGTCCGCGGCCAGGTAGTACGCCGTCGCGCACACGAGAGAGCCCAACAGCAGCAGCATGCCGACGTCGCCACCGGTGGTGTTGACCTCGTCGCCGGGCTCGTTCGCCAGCAGAATGACGCTGAGGACGTCTGCCGCCAGCACCGCCACGAACAGGCCCCAGTCCAGCGAGCGGCGCGTGACGGCCGCCAGCCGCAGCAGCATCACCCAGCTCAGGAAGCCGATGCTGAGGAACCCGAGCACCACGAACAGCACGCGCAGGAAGACCAGCCACCCGGTGTGCGGCGGCTGCTTCACCGGCTGTCCGTAGCCGTGGCCGTGCATGGCTGCTCCTGTTGCCTGAAGTGGGCGTACGCGTCCGGCCGGCGCGCTCCGCGGGGCGGGCGACGCCGGTCGGGTGATTATCGCTTCGAGCATATGGCCCGACACGGACATGCGGGTCGGCCTGTACCGAACCGTTGTCCGGCACCGCGGTCGCCCGGCGACGGAGCGGCGGTCGATCCCGGTGGAGGGTGGCCGAGCGGGCGGGACGGCGGCCGGGCAACGGCGACACCGGCCGGGCGGCCGGCCGCCGGCGGAGCAACGGAGACGGTGGCCGAGCGGGGCCGGGGTGCGGGGCGGGCAGCGGCGGTGTGCCGTTCGACCGGGTCGGCCGGGGTCGGCGGGAAGTGCGCCCGGTCAGCCGGGTATCCGGGTCTGTCCGGTGAGCCGGGTCAGTCGAGTCAGTCGGGGGGTCGGGTCGGTCGGGGGCGGCGGGTCGGTCGGGGGCGGCGGGTCGGTCGGGGGCGGCGGGTCGGTCGGGGGCGGATCAGTCGAGTCAGTCGGGCATGACCGTGCCGTCGGTGAGGCCGTCGTACATTCCACGCACGAGATGCTCCCCGAGCCGGCTCGCGTGGCGCAGCGCCCGCTCGAACTCGTCGAGTGCGCGGAAGCGTGCGCCGTAGCGCCGTTGTTCCTCCAGCGGGAGCCGGGGCAACTGCAGACGGCGCACGTCCAGCCGGGTCGCGGTGGAGGCATAGCTGCTGGCCTGCCTGTTGTTGGCGGTGCCGCGCAGGAACCCGGCGAGGAACCAGGGGTCGAGCGCCGTGCGGTCGGGGCGCAGGAGCACCAGGTTGCGCCCCAGGACGGCGCCGCCGGACGCCTCGTCGATCACCCGCGCCACAGAGCCCCCGCCGACCACCGGTACGACGACGTCGCCCGGTTCGGTCAGTACGGCCTCCTCCTCGCTCTCGGGAAGCGTGCCCGACGGCGCGGTTCCGGCGAGGACGTCGTGGTCGGTGAGAACGGGCACGCGCGCGTGGCCCCCGTTTCCGCCGGCGCACATCACCAGCGCGCTCCCGCGCGCGAGTTCACCCACGGTCGTGAGCGGCCAGCGGGCGGCCGGCGCGGGCTCCGCGGGGGGCGGGGTGAGATCGGCGGTCAGGCGCAGGGTCGCGCCCAGGCGCTCGCGCACGGCCGCGAGCTGCTCCGCGCCGTCGGCCGTCGCCGGCGGCAGATGCCGGGCGGGCGCCAGGTCCACGTCGTCGTCGAGGAGTTCGATGACCGCCACGGAACGGGCGAGCCCCGGCCGCTCGTCCAGCCGTCCCACGCGCGCGAAGACGCGCCAGGCGTCCAGGACCGCGTCGCGCACGGCCCCCCAGTCCGGGCCGCCCCGCCCCTCCCCGGCGAACCTTCCGGTGTCCACCAGCAGGACCTCGGGCGTCACCGGCGACCGGTCGGGCCGGCGCAACACCCACAGATGCAACGGGATGTTGTACGGCGGCGCCGCCCCGACCGGCAGCGCGACCACGGCCCTGAGCGCACCCCGCCGCAGCAGGTCGGCACGGATCCGGCGCCCCGAACGGCGGGATGCGACCGCCGGCGGCATGAGCAGGACGGCGGTGCCGCCGTCGGTCAGCCGGGCCAGCGCGTGCTGCACCCAGGCCAGCTCGGACTCGGTGCGCGCCGGGAAGCCGTACTCCCAGCGGGGGTCGTAGGCGAGTTCGTCGTGGCCCCAGTTGCGCTCGTTGAACGGCGGGTGGCACAGGACCGCGTCCGCGCGCAGCTCCGGGTAGGCGTCGGCGCGCAGGGTGTCGCCGGCGGTACCGCGCACGGTGGCCCGCGAGTGCAACGCCAGCCGCAGCGCCGTGAGCGCGGCGAGGTCCGGGGCGCTGTCCTGGGCGTACAGCTCCTGGCCGGGGCGGACGTCGACGGCACGCAGCAGGGCGCCGGTGCCGCAGGCCGGGTCCAGGACGCTGCGGGCGGGGCCGGCGAGGTCGGCCATGAGACCGGCGAGTACGGCCGGGGTGAGCGTGTACTGGCGCGGGTTGGCGTCCAGGTGCCGCCCCAGCAGGAATTCGAAGGTCTGCCGCGCCCCCACCTCGGCGGCCAGCTCGGCGGCTCCGCGCAGGAGCGGGACGGAGGGGAGAAGTTGGGGGCCGGTGGGAGTGCGGAGGGCAGGGGTGCCGGGGGTGGCGGTGCCTGGTGGGGCGGAAGCGGCGTGTGTGGCGGGTGCGCCGCCTGTGGCCTGTGGGCCCGGTGTGACCGGAGCGCTGTGATCGGTGGTGGGCGGGGTGTGAACGGCCGGAGCGCTGTGACCCACGACGGGGTTGCTGTGCACGGCTGGGGGGGCGCTGTGAGCGTCGGGCGGAGTGTGAACTGTCGGCGGGACGTTCACAGGGCGCGAGGGCTGTTCGGCGTTCACAGCCGGCGGGGTGGGTGCGGGGTTCACGCTCGTTGTCGCGGGTGCCGCGTTCACAGCGGGGGTGGTCGGCACGTGGTTCACACCCTGTGCACGGCCGGCAGAGTTCACACCTGTCGCCGGGTCCGCGGACCGGCCGCCGTGAACCGCTGGACCGGGCGCGAGCCCGAACCGCGGTGTCAGCACCTGCTCCAGCGCTCCGGGCAGCATCGCGGCCAACCTCGCGTCCGAGCCGGCGCTCGCGTCGAGCCAGACGGTCGGGCGCTCGCTGATCAGCAGCAGCGCGCAGCCGGTGTGCACCAGGGCCGTCAGCGGACCCTCGGGATGACCGGCGAGCTGCTGCCAGACACGTTCGCGCAGCGGAACCTCGGCGAGCTTGCCATGCTTGCGCAGCCAGGCCTCGACCTCGGCGAGAGCGAAGGACGGACTGGTCTCGCTGCCGCCGACCGGCCCGGGGAAGTCGGCATGCCGACGGCGCCAGTTGCTCACGGCGGCACGGCCCACTCCGGCCAGCCGCGCGATACCGGCCGCGGTCACTTCTGTCGCGTTGTCCTGCACCGGCCCCCGCTCCCCTCGTCCCGTGTGTGCGCCGAGCATACCGGCGTACACGAGACCGAACTTCACGCTCGTGTACTCAACTTGACCTGTGAATCGTGTTGACTCGGTTCACGGGCTCTGGTCTTATTGACCCAGCGAAACGAGCGGTCACCGGAGGGGGCGGCCGCCGCTTCGGGGAGGGATTCGCTATGGGCATGAAGGCCAGGAGCGCGCTCGGCGCCGTCGTCGGGATCGCCGTCATCGCACCAAGGACGCCGAGCACGGGTTGAACTCGGTCCTCGCCACCAACGTGACCGGCAGCGCCGTCGTGACCATCAGCCCGACCGACGCCTACTTCAAGGCGGCCGGCTGCGGCGAGTGGAAGAAGGCCTGACCCGGCCCCACCGGCCAGCCGGCCGGCGTCTCCCTGCCATCGCGGTGTCCGTGTCCCACTCCTGGGCGCACCATCGCTCACCGCGCTTCTCTCCGTAAGAAATCGCCATGCGCCCCACCGCGCGTCCACCCTGTGTCCCGGCTTCGCGTCGGCCTCGGTGGCTTCCGTGACCCGCCTTTGACGCTTCGTCTCCGTCATCGGTCCGTGGCCCGGCCGCCTCGGGCCTCCTGGCTCGTCCGGCCGCGCCTCATCGGTCACGGCCGCCGGCCCCGCACCCGGCGGGCATCCGGTCCCGGACGCCGTACGGCACGCCGTACACACACTCCCCCGTTTCACCTTTCTCCTTGAAGGACTGTCATGCGTCTCCCGTCCCGTGTCGCCACCGCTCTTGCCGTCGCGGCTCTCCCCCTTGCTCTCTCCGCCTGCTCCCCGGGTTCCTCCTCCGACACCGGCACCGGTGCGAGCGCCAAGCCGGCCAAGGCGAAGGACCTCAACGCGGGCCTGCTCACCGGCACGCAGCTCAAGCGGGTGCTGGCGCCCGCGTCGGCGTTCCCGGCCGGGTTCACCCGTGAGGCCGACGGTGCATCGGACAGCGGTGGCCAGTTCCTCGCGCCGTCCGGGAAGAGCGCCGCGAAGCCGGACTGCACCAGGCTGGAGGCGACGTCCTGGATCCAGCTCACCGGTTTCAAGACGGGCGTGTCCTTCGCACAGGACGACTACGTGAACCAGGACAAGACCGAGGAACTCGCCCAGGAGGTCGACGCCTTCCAGGGCGCCACGGCGAAGGCCGTGATGAAGGGCCTGCGTTCCGTCGCCACCGGGTGCGCCACCTTCACGGACACGGACACCCACGCCACGGTGAAGGTCACGGGCCGCTCCACGGCCGGCCTCGGGGACGAGGCGTACACGATGACGCTGACGAGCGGCACCTGGGAGAACGGCACCACGCTCGTCGCCGCGCGTTCCGGCGGCACCGTGGTGACCGTGCTGTCCACGGCGGGCAGTGACAACGGTGCCGCCACCGCCACGAAGCTGACGACCCGGCTCCTGGGGTCCCTGAAGGCCAAGTCGGCGGCGTAATACGCACTGCGGGCGGTTCGGCCAGGCGGGCTGGTCCACGGGCCCGGCCCGCGGACGCCCCGCCCAGCCGAACCACAGGCCCGGCTCCCCGGCCGGGCCGAGGGGCGGGGCCGTCCGGAGGAGCCCCGCCGGACAGGCCCGTCTCCTGGTCACAGCAGGTGCCGCATCCAGACGTCGGGCTCGACGTAGACGAGTGCCGCGGCGAGTTCGGCGGGGACACGGCCGTAGTGAGCGTGGCCCACGGGGTCGTCGGTCACGAACCGAGCCGCAAAGGGCCCCGTCAGCGACCGCAGTCCCCGCTCACCGAGCCCGGAAACGCTCCGGTGCCGTGGTCGGGTTGCCGCCCGAGGGGAGTTTCTGGTTCGGGCAGGTGGCGAGGACCTTTTTCATGGCGGTCTTCTCGGCGGCGGTGACCCAGAGGCCGTACTTCTTCTTGACGGCCACCTGCGCGGCGACGTACGTGCAGCGGTACCCCTTGTCGGGTGGCAGCCAGGTCGCCGCGTCGCCGTCCCCCTTGCCGCGGTTGGTGCTCGCGTCGACGGCGATGAGGTTGAGGGGGTCGTTGGCCAGCGCTATGCGCTTGCCGGGGGCCCAGTACTTGGCACCCTTCTGCCAGGCGTCCGAGAGGGCCACGACGTGATCGATGTCGACCTGGCTGCGGCCGCGCCGGTAGGTGATGTCCTTGCCGGAGTACGGGTCCGGCTGGAGCAGGCCGTAGGAGACCTTGCAGGTGCCGCCGGTGAACTTCACGCTCCGCAGATCGCGTTTGAGTATGTCGTCGCGGGTGTCGCAGGAGTTGGAGTCGGTGTCCGCCCAGGCGGTTCCGAACCGGGCGCGCGAGTAACCGGTCTTGGGCGCACGCCCCTTGACGGTCAGTGAGCCGGCGGCGGTCAGGGCCGCGCCGCCGCTCCCGTTGTCCTCGGGCCCGGCGGCCCCGTCGGCCTGCTCGGACTTGCAGCCGGTCACGGCGACCAGCACGGCCACGGCGGTGACCGCCCCGCCCCTCAGACGCGTCACGTCGCGTTCCCCCTGCTCGCCCCTGGCCGCCCCCGGGTGCGGGCGGATCGTCCCACCCCCACGGTAACCGCCTTTGCCCTCCCGGCGGATAGGCCCCCCGAAGCTTCACTTCCGCGGGACCGGAACGGCGCTCGCATCGCGGACGGCGAGCAGGACGGGGACGACGGTCAGGCTGTCCGAGGCGGAGTGGCGCAGGACTGCCCCCGACTCCGGGCAGTCGGAGCCGTGCGGAGAGAGCGCGGTACGGCAGGAAAGCGCCGTGCAGAGAGCGCGCGGTACAGCGGGAGAGCGGGAGAGCCGCAGTACAGAAGGAGCGCCGTACGGAACGGTGCACAGCCCCCTGCACACCGCCCCCTACGCCTCCTGGCCCCGCCCTCCCCGCAACGCCTACGACCCCAGGATCGACAACGCCTACGACCCCAGGATCGACGCCAGGAACTCCCCGACCCAGCCCAGCAGTTCCCGGCCGATCAGCGGCTTGCCGCCGACCTTCGCGGTCTTCGGGCGCGGGACGAGGACCTGGTGCAGGGACGGCTTGATGACCGTGCCCGGGTACAGCCGCTTGAGCCGCAGCTCCTGCGACTCGCGCAGCTCCACGGGGGCGAAACGGATGTTGGCGCCCTGCAGCACCACCTCGCCGACACCGCACGCGCGCGCGAGCATCCGCAGGGCGGCCACCAGCAGCAGGTTCTCCACCGGTTCGGGCAGCTTGCCGTAGCGGTCGGTGAGTTCCTCGCGGACGGCCTTGATGTCCTCCTCGGAGTTGGCCGAGGCGATGGCCCGGTAGGCCTGCAGGCGCAGCCGCTCGCCGGGCGCGTAGTCGTGCGGGACGTGCGCGTCCACCGGCAGCTCGATCTTGACCTCGAGCGGCGGCTCCTCCTCGATCTCGCCGGTCTCCAGCTGCCGCCGGTAGTCGGCGACGGCCTCGCCGACCATGCGGACGTACAGGTCGAAGCCGACACCGGCGATGTGGCCGGACTGCTCGCCGCCGAGCAGGTTTCCGGCGCCGCGGATCTCCAGGTCCTTCATCGCCACGTACATGCCCGCGCCCATCTCCGTGTGCTGGGCGATGGTCGCCAGGCGCTCGTGCGCGGTCTCGGTGAGCGGCTTCTCCGGGGGGTAGAGGAAGTAGGCGTAGCCGCGCTCCCGGCCCCGTCCCACGCGGCCGCGCAGCTGGTGCAGCTGGGACAGGCCGAAGGTGTCGCCGCGCTCCACGATGAGTGTGTTGGCGTTGGAGATGTCGATGCCGGACTCGACGATCGTGGTCGACACCAGCACGTCGAACTTCTTCTCCCAGAAGTCGACGACGACCTGCTCCAGGGCCGTCTCCGACATCTGGCCGTGGGCGGTGGCGATGCGGGCCTCGGGGACGATCTCGCGTAGCCTGGCCGCGGCGCGGTCGATGGACTCGACCCGGTTGTGGATGTAGAAGACCTGGCCCTCGCGCAGCAGTTCGCGGCGGACGGCGGCGCCGATCTGCCGCTCCTCGTACGGCCCGACGAAGGTCAGCACCGGGTGCCGCTCCTCGGGCGGCGTGGTGATCGTGGACATCTCGCGGATGCCGGTGACCGCCATCTCCAGGGTGCGCGGGATCGGGGTGGCCGACATCGTCAGCACGTCCACGTTGGCACGGAGCTTCTTCAGCTGCTCCTTGTGCTCGACGCCGAACCGCTGCTCCTCGTCGACGATGACCAGGCCCAGGTCCTTGAACTTGGTCTCCGAGGAGAACAGGCGGTGGGTGCCGATGACGACGTCCACCGCGCCGTCCTTCAGGCCCTCCAGGACGGCCTTGGCCTCGGTGTCGGTCTGGAAGCGGGACAGCGCCCGGACGTTGACCGGGAACTGGGCGTACCGCTCGGAGAAGGTGCCGAAGTGCTGCTGGACCAGCAGGGTCGTGGGCACGAGTACGGCGACCTGCTTGCCGTCCTGTACGGCCTTGAAGGCGGCCCGCACGGCGATCTCGGTCTTGCCGTAACCGACGTCGCCGCAGACCAGGCGGTCCATGGGGATCGACTTCTCCATGTCCTCCTTGACCTCGGCGATGGTGGTGAGCTGGTCGGGGGTCTCCGCGTAGGGGAAGGCGTCCTCCAGCTCGCGCTGCCAGGGGCTGTCGGTGCCGAAGGCGTGGCCGGGGGCGGCCATGCGCGCGCTGTACAGCTTGATCAGGTCGGCCGCGATCTCCTTGACGGCCTTCTTCGCGCGGGCCTTGGTCTTCGTCCAGTCCGCGCCGCCCAGGCGGTGCAGCGTGGGCGCCTCGCCGCCGACGTACTTGGTGATCTGCTCCAGCTGGTCGGTCGGGATGTACAGCCGGTCGCCGGGCTGGCCGCGCTTGGCGGGCGCGTACTCGACGACCAGGTACTCGCGCGTGGCGCCCTGCACGGTGCGCTGCACCATCTCGATGTAGCGACCGACGCCGTGCTGCTCGTGGACGATGTAGTCGCCGGGCTCCAGGGTGAGCGGGTCGATGGTCTTGCGCCGGCGGGCCGGCATGCGGGCGCCGTCCCGGCTCGCGGTGCGCTGGCCGGACAGGTCGGTCTCGGTGAGCACGGCCAGCTTGAGCGCCGGGTCCACGAAGCCGTACTCGATCGAGCCGCAGGAGACGTGCACCACGGAGGGGCTCAGTTCGCCGAGGTCGGCGTCCATGCGGGCCGCGATGCCCTCGCCGCCGAGCACCTCGACCGTGCGGGAGGCCGGGCCGTGACCCTCGGTGACGAACACCGTGCGCCAGCCGTCGGCCAGCCAGCCCTTGGTGTCGGCGAGGGCCCGCGCGGTGTCGCCGCGGTAGGTCTCGGGCGCGTGCATGCCGAGCTTGAGGGTGCTGTCGTCCAGTTCCAGGTCGGCGGCGAACGGCGAGACCGACCACCACATCATGTCCAGCTCGCGCGCGCGGTCGCGGACGTCGGCGAGGGGCCACAGGGAGGCCGCGTCGAGGTCGATGGGGGCCTCGCCGCCGCTGGCGGTGGCCGCCCAGGAGGCCTGGAGGAACTCCTGGCTGGTCGCCACGAGGTCGGCGGCGCGCGTGCGGACCCGCTCGGGGTCGCAGACGACGGCCATGGCGCCCTTGGGCAGCACGTCGAGCAGCAGCTCCATGTCGTCCACGAGGACCGGGGCCAGGGACTCCATGCCCTCGACGGCGATGCCCTCGGCGATCTTGCCGAGCAGTTCGCCCAGCTCGGGGTGCTCCTCGGCGAGGGCACGCGCGCGGGCGCGTACGTCGTCGGTGAGCAGCAGCTCGCGGCAGGGCGGCGCCCACAGTCCGTGCTCGGCGACCTCCAGGGAGCGCTGGTCGGCGACCTTGAAGTAACGGATCTCCTCGATCTCGTCGCCCCAGAACTCGATGCGCAGGGGGTGTTCCTCGGTGGGCGGGAACACGTCCAGGATGCCGCCGCGCACGGCGAACTCGCCGCGCTTCTCGACGAGCTCCACGCGCGCGTAGGCGGCGGCCGCGAGGGCTTCCACGACCTCGTTCAGGTCGGCGGTCCGGCCGGTCCGCAGGGCCACGGGTTCCAGGTCGCCGAGGCCCTTGACCTGCGGCTGGAGCACGGAGCGCACGGGCGCGACGACGACGGAGACGGGGCCGGTCTCGGGGTCGTCCGGGCGGGGGTGGGCGAGGCGCCGCAGGACGGCGAGGCGGCGGCCCACGGTGTCGCTGCGGGGGCTGAGCCGCTCGTGCGGGAGGGTCTCCCAGGAGGGGTACTCCACGACGCTCTCGGGGGGCAGCAGGGAGCGCAGGGCAGCCGTCAGGTCCTCGGCCTCACGGCCCGTCGCCGTCACGGCCAGCACCGGGCGGCCGGCCTCGCGGGCCAGGGCGGCGAGCGCGAAGGGGCGGCTCGCCGGGGGGCCGACGAGGTCGACGTGCATGCGGTTGCCGTCCGCTGCCGCCTTGATCGCTTCCGCGAGGGCGGCGTCCTTGACGACGGCGTCGAGCAGACCGTGCAGGCTCATGGAGGAGGTTTTCCGTCCTGGTGTGGGCAACGCGAAGAGCCCGACTCTTGTGACGGGCCGGGGGTCTCCAGCGTACGACGGTGCCGGCGCCGGTGTCGGAGCCTGTGGACAACCTCCGCGTCCGGGCCCGTGGGCCACCTTCGCGCCGGAGCCTGTGGACGCCCTCGTCCCAGGTCGGTGCCGGCGCCGGTGCCGATGCCCGCGGACGGCCTCGGCCCGGCCCGGGACCCGCAGAAGGACCCGGTGCCGGGAAGCCCGAAGACTTCCCGGCACCGGGTCCCTCCCCCCGCAACCCCCGTATGCGGTGGTCGTCCCGCACGGCCCGGATGCGGTGGCCGCACGGTGATCGTCCCGCACGGCCCGCATACGGTGGCCGCACGGTGGTCGTCCCGCGCGGCCCCGCATGCGGTGGCCGTCGGACCGGCCCGTCGGCTAGTCCGTCGCGATCGCGTTCAGTACGTTCATCCGGCCCGCCCGGAACGCCGGGATCAGCGCGGCGAACAGGCCCACGAAGGCCGAGCCGACGAAGACCGCGGTGATCGTCGGCCAGGGGATCTCCAGGATCTTCAGGCCCTCCAGGGCGAGGAGCTTCTGGGCGGTCGCGCCCCAGC
This sequence comes from Streptomyces sp. NPDC096012, assembly GCF_040426375.1. Lineage (NCBI taxonomy): Bacteria > Bacillati > Actinomycetota > Actinomycetes > Kitasatosporales > Streptomycetaceae > Streptomyces > Streptomyces sp. NPDC096012. Next base: position 3,578 of record NZ_JBEOTD010000007.1, on the reverse strand, counting down.
CCATGCCGAGGCCGAGGCCGAGCAGGGCGCCGAAGACGGCGATCACCACGGACTCCAGGCGGATCATGCGGCGCAGCTGGCGGCGGGAGAGGCCGACGGCCCGCATGAGGCCGATCTCCCGGGTCCGCTCGACCACGGACAGCGCCAGGGTGTTCACCACGCCGAGGACCGCGACGATGATCGCGAGCGCCAGGAGGCCGTAGATCATGTTCAGCAGCTGGCCGATCTGGTCCTTCAGCTCCTGCTTGTAGTCGGTCTGGTCGCGCACGGTGTACTGCGGGAAGTCGTCGTGCAGCGCGGCCTTGAGCGCCTTGTAGGCGGCGCTCTCCCGACCGTCCTCGGCGGTGGCGAAGACCAGGACGTCGAGCGGCATGCGGTCGGCCGGCACGTACCTGGCCGCGGTGGCGATGGAGGCGTACATCGCGCCCTTTTCGATGACGGCGTCGTCGCTGGTGATCGCGCGGACCGTCAGCCTGGCCGTCCTGCCGTCCTTGAAGTCGACCGCGACGGTGGAGCCGAGTTTCAGGCCGTGCTTCCTGGCGAAGCCCTCGAAGACGGACATCGAGTCGGGCCTGTAGGCGTCGGCCAGGTTGCCGGCGACCGTCTTGGTGCGCAGGTCCCGCGCGTAGGACGGGTCGGCCGCGTTGATGGACGCGTCCTTGGAGACGCGGCCGTCCGGGGTGGTCAGGGTCGCGTCCAGGACCCTGTACTCGGTGACCCGCTTCAGGCCCGGCGTCTTCTTGATCGCCTCGACCGCCTGCGGGACGATCTCCTTGCCGTTGTCGTCCTGGATGATGAAGTCCGTGCCCACCGTCTTGTCCAGCTGGTCGGTGGCGGAGGCCACCATGGACGAGCCGACCACCGACAGGCAGGCCACCAGGGCCAGGCCGATCATCAGGGCGGCGCCGGTGGCACCGGTGCGGCGCGGGTTGCGCAGGGCGTTGCGCTCGGCCATCCGGCCCACGGGTCCGAAGATCCGCAGGATGAGCGCACCGAGGACGCGGACCAGGCCGCCGGCGAGCAGCGGGCCGATGACGACGAAGCCGATCAGGGTGAGCACCACGCCCAGGCCCAGCCAGCCCGAGCCGGTCTTCGCCTGGTCGGCGGTGGCCGCGATGCGCAGGCTCAGGCCGCCGCCGGCGGTGAGGAGCAGGCCGATGACGGCCCGGACGGCACCGGCCCTGGCGTCGGCCGGGGCACCGGCGTCGCGCAGTGCGGCCATCGGGGAGATCTTGCCGGCACGCCGGGCCGGCAGGTAGGCGGCGAGGACGGTGACGACCACGCCGAGGAGCAGGCCGAGCGCCGGCGTGGTCCAGGCGACGGTCAGGTCGTCGGTGGACAGGTGCATGCCCATCCGGCCCATGAGCTTCATCAGGCCGACCGCGATGCCGATCCCGGCGCCGACTCCGAGGACGGAGCCGAGCACGCCGAGCAGCAGCGCCTCGATCAGCACCGACCGGTTGATCTGCTTGCGGGAGGAGCCGATGGCGCGCATCAGGCCGATCTCGCGGGTGCGCTGGGCGACCAGCATGGAGAAGGTGTTGACGATCAGGAAGATGCCGACCAGGAAGGCGATCCCGGCGAAGCCGAGCATCGCGTACTTCATGACGTTCAGGATGCCCTGGAGGTCCTTCCGGTTGGCGTCGGCGACCTCCTTGGCGGTCTGCACCCGGTAGCCGTGTCCGAGGGCGGCGGTGACGTCGGCCTTCAGCCGCTCGTCGGTCACGCCCCGGGCCGCGGTGACGTTGATGTCGGTGTAGACGCCGGTCCGTCCGACCAGGGCCCGCTGGGCGGTCTTGGTGTCCAGGTAGAAGATGGCCGCGCCGGGGTTGGTGACCTTGAAGGCTGCGATGCCGGACACGCGCGCGTGGTGCGTGCCGACGGCCGTGATCACGCCGATCTCGTCGCCGAGCCTCAGGCCGTGCTTGTCGGCCGTGTCGGCGTCGACCATCACCTGGTCCGGGCCCTTGGGCGCCGTTCCGGAGGTGATCTCCATGGTGCGGGCGTCGTTGCCGTTCCAACTGCCGACGATGGTGGGCGCGCCGCTGCTGGGCGACAGCTTGTCCTTGCCGGCGTCGACGACGGTCACCGAGGTGGAGAACACCGTGCCCTCGGCCGAGCGCACGCCGTGGGCCTTGCGGACCTCACCGAGGACGGAGGCCGGCATGACGGGCGGCCTGCCGGTGCGGGAGGTGGTCTCGCCGGTGTCGGAGGAGCCCTTGGCGCTGACCTGCACGTCCGAGGAGGTCGCCTGGAAGAGCTTGTCGAAGGTGGTGGTCATGGTGTCGGTGAACACGAGCGTGCCGCACACGAACGCCACCGACAGCAGCACCGCGACCGCCGACAGGGCCATGCGGCCCTTGTGCGCGAGGAAGTTGCGCATCGAGGTCTTCAGGACGGTCATGACGTACGCCCCCGGGCGTCGAAGTCCTTCATGCGGTCCAGGACCTGATCGGCCGTCGGCTGGAACATCTCGTCGACGATCCGGCCGTCGGCGAGGTACAGGACGCGGTCCGCGTAGGAGGCGGCCACGGGGTCGTGCGTGACCATCACGATGGTCTGGCCGAGTTCGTCCACCGAGCGGCGCAGGAAGCCCAGGACCTCCGCTCCCGCGCGCGAGTCGAGGTTTCCGGTCGGCTCGTCGCCGAAGATGATCTCCGGGCGGGCGGCGAGGGCGCGGGCCACGGCGACGCGCTGCTGCTGGCCGCCGGAGAGCTGCGTCGGCCGGTGCTTGAGGCGGCCGGCGAGCCCGACGGTCTCCACGACCCGGTCCAGCCAGGCCCGGTCGGGCTTGCGGCCGGCGATGTCCATGGGCAGCGTGATGTTCTCGATGGCGTTCAGTGTCGGCAGCAGGTTGAACGCCTGGAAGATGAAGCCGATGCGGTCGCGGCGAAGCCGGGTGAGCTTCTTGTCCTTCAGGCCGGTGATCTCGGTGTCGTCCAGGTGGATCTGGCCGCTCGTCACGGTGTCGAGCCCGGCGAGGCAGTGCATCAGCGTGGACTTGCCGGACCCCGAGGGGCCCATGATCGCGGTGAACTGGCCGCGGGTGATGTCCACGTCGACGTGGTCGAGGGCGACGACCCGGGTCTCGCCGGACCCGTACGCCTTCACGACCTGCCGCGCCCGCGCGGCAACGGCCGTACGTTCTCCAGTGCCCCCGTGCCTGGGAATGGTTACAGCCGATGTCACGGTATGTCTCCTATATCGGTCGGCAAGTCTGTGGCTGGTGCTCCGGTGTGCCGAAGCGTCGTCCTGGGTACGTCCATGAGTCTCGCGGCCGGCGCGGTGCCGCGCGCTGGTGCGAAGCCCCCTCTTTCCAGGGGGAAAACCCCACCCCCGCCGGTGAGGCCGACCACCCCGGGCGGCGAGCCGCCGGGCCGTCGGCCGCTCCCCTGCGGCGTAAAGCCAGGTTAAGGACCGCACCCGGCCCGGCTCCTCGTCCGCCGGGACGAACCTCCCCCGAGCCGCAGTACGGAGGTACCCCTAGTGATCTGGTCTTGAGTTCACGTCTCGCCACGTGAGTCGCGGTTCGTTTCAGATTGCGGTCTGGGCGGTGACAGCGGCTGGCGGCTGCGGTC